>JAJRUS010000008.1 GCA_024277675.1 bacterium
ACATTTTCACTATAGCAGCGGGGCAATCACCAGCGATACTACCGACATAAGCTTGATCAGGATGTTCATGGACGGGCCGGAGGTGTCTTTAAAGGGATCGCCCACCGTATCACCCACTACCGCCGCCTTATGCGCATCCGAACCCTTGCCGCCCAGATTACCGGATTCAATATATTTCTTGGCATTATCCCAGGCGCCGCCGCCATTGGACATCATCAGCGCCATTAAGACCCCGGTAAGGGTGGCCCCGGCCAATAAACCTCCCAATGCCTCAGGTCCCAGGGTAAAACCGACGATTACCGGAGCCAGCACTGCGGTGAGTCCGGGAATGACCATCTCTTTAAGCGCCGCCGTGGTACTGATATCAACGCAACGCCCGGTATCGGGTTTGGCTTTGCCCTCCATTAAACCTTTAATTTCACGAAACTGGCGCCGTACCTCCTCCACCATCTGAAAAGCCGCCTTACCCACCGCGGTCATAGTCAGCGCCGCAATAAAGAAGGGCAACGCCCCGCCGATGAATAAACCAATTACCACCGTGGCGCTGGTGAGGTTAATCATCTTGATGCCCACCGCATTGGTATAAGCCGAGAAAAGCGCAAGCGCCGTAAGCGCCGCCGAACCGATGGCAAATCCCTTGCCGATGGCGGCCGTGGTATTGCCCAGGGCATCCAGTCCATCGGTTATTTCTCTGGTTTCCGGCCCCAGGCCGCTCATCTCTGAAATTCCGCCGGCATTATCGGCTATCGGCCCATAGGCATCCACCGACATGGTAATTCCCACCGTAGAGAGCATACCTACCGCCGAGATACCGATTCCATACAAGCCGCATGTTTTATAAGCGGCAAAAATGGCCCCACAAATGGCCAACACCGGCAAAACGGTGCTCTCCATTCCAATTGCCAAACCGGTGATCATGTTGGTGGCCACCCCGGTGGTACTGGCATTGGCAATCTTTATAATCGGTTTACCCGAGGTATAATACTCGGTCAACAAGCCGATAACAATACCGGCCAGGCAGCCGGAGAATATGGCCCAAAAGGCCCCGCTGCCGGTAATATTACCCAGCATTTGACCGGCATCGTTGTATCTGTTGCCGCTAAGCCCCAGGTTAGCGGTAATAAGCCAGGCCATAACCAGTAACAACACTGCGCTTATATAAGTGGCGTAGCGCAGGGCAGATGCCGGGGAAAGTTTCTCCAGTATTTTTATAGAAGCCACCCCCACCACAGAAGCCAGCAAACCGGCCATTATTATCAATAAGGGCAAGGCCATCCAGGCCAACCGGGTAGGAGCGCACATAGCCGCCGTAGCCCCAATAGCGATAGTAGCAATAACCGAACCCACATATGACTCAAATATGTCGGCTCCCATACCGGCCGTATCACCCACACAATCACCCACATTATCCGCAATAACCGCCGGATTGCGGGGATCATCCTCCGGGATACCGGCCTCCACCTTACCCACCAGGTCAGCTCCCACATCGGCGCTCTTGGTATATATACCGCCGCCGACCCTGGCAAACAGGGCAATTGAACTGGCCCCCATGGCAAAGCCGTTAATGTACTGGGCGGTTTGCGGATCGCCACCAAAAAAGTAAAAGAAGCCGCCTACCCCGATCAAGCCCAGGCTGGCCACCGAAAGCCCCATCACCGCTCCGCCGGAGAAGGCCACCGTAAGCGCTTTTTCCTGACCGGAAACATTGGCCGCCTGGGTGGTACGTACATTGGCTCTCGTTGCGGCATTCATGCCGAAATAGCCGGCCAGCATAGAGCATATGGCGCCTGATAAAAAGGCCAGCGCCGTATAACGATCAATGGCTATAAAAAGCAGCGCCCCTACCACCACAATAAACAAGGCCAGAATAGTGTACTCACGCTTCAAAAAAACCATCGCCCCATCATGGATGGCATCGGCTATCTCCTGCATGGTATCCGAGCCTGCCGGTTGGCGCTTTATATACAAATAAATGCCCAAGGCGAATAATAATCCTAATACTCCCAACGCTGGTGCATAACTAGTCAAGCTTATCATTTTGTTTTGAGTTCCTCCTGAATTAAGTTTTTTTGTTTGATAATAATCAAATATCCCAACCCATTTAATTGCTGTGATTATAGAGCGACCTTTTCCAGGGTTTGCCTTGGTTTTGAAGTAATAATATGGGCATGTTTAATTAAAACCCCGTTGATTACATTACCGTGGAAATCTACAGTACCATGTTCAACAGTTATAGCACTATTTATCAGCTTGACAAAACTGTCGCTGGGCTTTAAGAAAACAATTTTTGATATATTCTCCAATTCATCATCAGTAAGTTTTGCCTGAAGAGCTTTAATTATGACTTCCAATGCCTCTCTTACCCTACCAACTCCCCACTCTGAACCAACTCCCCACTCTGAACTGACCACCACATCCCATTTTCCAACATTCTCTTCCTTTAATACCAAACCAAAAAACGCAAAATCTCCCTTTTTATTAGATATATCCTGCTCCACTAATTTAAACTTATCTACCAGTGCTTTTGTAACCATATTAAAACCCCTTCCTGGGAATTGATCAATGCATCAATAAACTCCTCTGCATCGCTTTAGTATAAGAACCTATTGCCTTATATCTAATTTCCGGGGTCCAGCCATCCTTACTACTAGCGAGAAGATACCAATTTGCAAAAAATGTTGAACTTGATTTCTTTTTAAGCTCAATCTCAGCTTCCAGCCCGGCTAGTTTGAACAATATTTCAAAATCATGGATTGTAAATATATTTTTAGATTTCCCTCTATCCGGATATTCTTTTAACTTTAAGAGGTTACAAATCCTTGCTTTTAGGGCTACCTCTAAAACATAACCACAAAGGTAAACCGCTCCATCATACTTTGAATTATCATAAAGTATCTTCGCTTCTTCTAACCTTGTTAATGCGATTTGTTTTAATCCCTCATGAGTTGCCATTTGAAATGTGTTCCAGTCCCTTTTTCAGCCTAAACAAAAAACTACCGCTCGTTAAACTGGTTCATGGCCTCTACCAGCCCGCGCTCAACTAAGGTACATACTGCATCCTCAGCCCGGCTTAGCAGCTCCTTAACCACCGGCCATTCGCGCCTGGCAAATGATTGCAATACATAATCAGCAGCATCCACCCCCGGCGGAGGCTGGCTAATACCCAATCGCAAGCGGGTAAATTGTTCGCTCCCCAAAGCAGCTATTATGGAGTCTAATCCCTTATTCCCACCGGCGCTGCCCTTGGCCCTGATCCTTAAAGCCCCCAACGGCAAATTCAAATCGTCGCAAACAACAATTATATCGGCCAATGACAATCCCAAACCGCTGACTAAGCCCTTAAGCGCCCGACCGCTTAGGTTCATATAGGTCATCGGCTTGGCCAGTATCAGCTCCTCACCCGCCAGTTCCCCCTGGCCGATTAAGGATTCATACTTTAGCTGAGCAAGCTCTACACCCAATTTTTGAGACAACCCGTCCAGCGCCACAAAGCCCAGGTTATGTCTGGTGGTTTTATATTTAAAACCAGGATTTCCCAGGCCCACGATTAATTTCAATCAAATCACCTTAATCCCGAATCATTCGGGCTTACGACTTATCAGCCGTAGATTCTTCAGCCGGGGACGCCGCCCCTTCCGCTGCTTCTCCTTCTACAGCTTCCGCTACTACAGACGCTTCTACTTTACTCGGTTCAATCACACTGGCTATCAACAATTCGGGGCTATCCAATACTTTCACTTCATCCGGCAGTTGTAAATCAGCCGCATGAATTGATTTACCTAAGTCAAGCGAGCTTATATCTACATCAATATGCCCTGGAATTTTTCCTGGCAGGCACTCGACATTTAAGCTGCGCAGATGGTGCTCCAGGATTCCCCCCTGGTCTTTAACTCCTACTGCCTGACCAATCAGTGCAATAGGCACTTCTACCTGTATATTTTTATCCATAGCAACTTCATAAAGGTCAACATGCAGAATACTATGCCTTACAGGATGAAGTTGAATATCCCTGAAGATAACATTCCGTTTCTGTTTTTCTGCCAAGCCCTGTATGTCAAGTTGTGACACCGTACCCATTCCCATATCACTCTTCATAATCTTCAACACATCTTTATAGTTCAGGCTCAGAGAGAGACTGCTGTTTTTTCCTCCTCCCCCGTAGAGGATAGCCGGAATGAGTCCCTGCTGCCTTAACTTGCGGGCAACCCCTTTACCGCTCTCTTCTTTTAGCTGAGCGGTTAAAACTACTTGTTCCATAATTTTTAAACCTCCAAGTTTAGCTATATAAACAATGAACTGACTGAGCTGCCTTCGCAGATACGCCGGATGGCTTCACCCAACAACTCGGCCACTGATAATACCTTAATTTTAGCACAACCCTTATATTCCTCCCGCAGTGGGATAGTATCAGTAACCACTACTTCGGTAAAGGTGGAATTCTCTATATTCTCGATGGCCGGATGTGAAAAAACCGCATGGGTACCGCAGGCATATACTGCCAGCGCACCTTCATCCATTATACACCTGGCCGCCTCACTCATGGTGCCGGCGCTATCGATTATATCATCTACAATAACCGCAGTTTTATCCTTAACCTCTCCGATAATATTCATCACTTTAGCCACCCCCGGTTCAGGACGGCGTTTATCCATAATCGCCAAAGATGCGTTCAGGCGCGAGGCAAACGCCCGCGCTCGCTCCACCCCGCCGGCATCAGGAGATACGATTACCAGATCTTTTAATTTTTTATGCTTGATATATTCATATATGACCGGCGTGGCAAACAGATTATCCACCGGAATATTGAAAAATCCCTGAATCTGCCCCACATGCAAATCCACCGTCAGGATGCGGGCCGCCCCGCTGGTAGTCAACAGATCAGCCACCAGTTTAGCGGTAATGGGCACCCGCGGCTGCACTTTGCGATCTTGCCTGGCATAGCCGTAATACGGCATTACCGCAGTAACCCCATTCACCGAGGCCCTTTTTAAGGCATCTATCATAATGAGCAATTCCATTAAATTGTCATTTACCGGCGGGCAAGCCGGTTGAATAACAAAGACGTTAGCCCCCCTTACATTTTCGTTTATCTGAACAAATAACTCCCCATCCCTGAAAGGACGTACATCGGCATTAACTAACGGCACCCCTAAATAATTACTTATCCCTTCAGCCAGAGAACGGTTGGCCGTACCTGAGAACAATCTGGCTCTATTTGCACTTAACATAATATACTCCAGTTAATTATTGAGCGGATTGGCTGGGGCGGGAGGACTCGAACCTCCAAATGCGGGCTCCAAAAACCCGTGACTTGCCATTTGTCGACGCCCCAAATTTAAGTCAAAAAGAGAGCGGATTCAGCTATCCGCTCCTTACTGGAATCCTCTTTATTATGATCATATACCAGGACAATATTCAGACCCATACATCCCGATCGCCAGTATCGGCCTGAGTCCGGCCCGGTTCAACCAACTCCTCCCGGTAAGCCGCCAATACCTTATCTTCGATTAACTTCCGGGTCTCGTTATTTAATGGATGAGCCGTATCCCTGAAGGCGCCATCCTTTCTTTTTTTACTGGGCATAGCTACAAACAACCCATTATCTCCTTTAATAATCTTCAAATCGCGAACCACAAAGGAATCATCAAAGGTAATAGTTACAAAAGCCTTCAATTTATCATCACTAACCGGATAGACCCGCACTTCTGTGACATCCATCTATTACCCCCCCTTGCAAACTATATTATCTGATGGATTTGGTTCAAGGTATGGGTTAAAAAAACCGACCAGCCGGTCTTATCTTCTGCCTGCAATTCCCGACAAGCCGCCTGCGCCTGCCCACGAGAGTTAAACAGTCCAAACACACTGGAACCGCTGCCACTCATCAATGCCCCCAACGCTCCCCTGGCTAAAAGATAATCCTTAATCTCCCTAATCACAGGATATCTCTTTATAACCGGAGCTTCCAAATCATTCGCAAGCCAGCTCGCTATCCGGGCTGGTTCGAGCTTCCTAAATAGATTTGCTGGGATTGTAGTATAACTTTCTTTTTTTGTCAATCTTAAATTAAGCCCGGCATATGCCTCGGCGGTACTTACTCCGAAACCCGGATTAACCAGCACCAGCCACAGACATTTAACGGAAACAGATTCTAAGCATTCTCCCTTGCCCCGGGCTATGGCCGGTAAGCCCCAAATAAAGAAGGGCACATCGGCTCCCAATTGCGCTCCCAGCCTAAGCAACTGCTCATTATCCATATTCAAATTCCACATCCGGTTCAGCCCCAGCAGCACGGCCGCCGCATCACTGCTGCCCCCACCCAAACCGGCCGCCAGCGGAATATGTTTATACAGCTTAATCCTCACCCCCGGCGTTACCGAACCCATGCCCTGCATAGCCTGCGCTGCCCGATATACTAAATTATCTTTAAGCATCTGCAACTTGGGATGGTTACACCATAAATGTATCCCTGCGGGAGCCTCTTCCAATACTATCCGGTCATAGAGG
>JAJRUS010000009.1 GCA_024277675.1 bacterium
ATATACCGTTTTTCGATATAGCAAAAACAAAATGGCTACTTTAATCAAATTAAATCGCTAAGGCATCGCTTTAAACCGTTTTGTGCCGGTCAAGTCCGACAGACTCCTAGTTTAGCATGCGTTCTACAGCCAGAGAATTCTAGTTTTCTTTGGATCTCATAGTGGGTTAAAGCAGCCATGGCACGTGGCGCATACTTATCACTAAGTATGGACAACAAGTGGTCATAATATGGTTTTCCTCTAGGCGACACTCCATTGCAATAACTAACACCTCTGCCTATACGACACATTAGAACCACTTTTATCAATTTTTCAGCGTTATTGGGTAATATATCGTTATGGTCTTGCACATACGAAGCCACTGAGTCAGCAACAGGAGCTTCGTGATGAAAGTTATCCCAACCATTGTGTTTTTCTAATAGCTGATCGAACAATGTATCAAGTATTACTGCACGCTCACTTGGTGAACGGTATGGATTACCGTCTACAACTTGAAAGAATTGCTCTCCTAATTTGTACCTATCCTTATGCAAATTCGTGTTGTAGCCTTCAAGGATAAGGCCTAGTTTGTATTTTGGCTCATCAACACAGTTTTTCCAGATTGCTGGCGCTATTAGTGATATGTTTTTGCGCACCTGTGGATCTGTATCAGGAGATACATATATCCCGAATGCAGTTCGGATTATGCTTGAAAGATGGTGGCTTGCAAGTTCAGCAACTCTTGTCTCAATTGTCTCTTGATTAGTCTAATCGATTGGTGAAGTGTGTATTTTTAAATTTTGTATGAATGCCTGTACTTGAAAGTGCAGCTTCAGTAGGTCTGTCGTTTAAAACATCTTGGATGCAGGTTTGAAGCCATCCGAGAAGCTCAAAAGCATTTATAGTGTAGTTAGTAGGATGAGAAATGCCAATATCGTTTCTCATTTCCAAAATGTGTTTTAGCTTTTTATACGTTGTGTTTGAAATTAGCTCCAACTTTCGACATGTATCAAGTAAAACGGCATCTTTAAGAGAAGCCAGATCGTCATCTGTTTTGTAAAACTCCCTGGCGTTTCCTCCAACCGCAGAATCAAAAAAAATATCAATACCATAGGCTATGGTCTTTTTTCTAAGATCCAGTACAACCTCATTCCAGACTGCATTCAGGGAATAGTCAAATAGACCAAAACCTGCTCCAACAACAAATTTAGATAAATAACGTGCATCTCTTTTGATTTCAGCAGGCAACGACTCAACATAAGCAGGCAAATTTTGCCCAATAATTGTACGCTCTGATTGTGCAGCAATAATGTTATCTGATGGTAAGCCTATTTGCTCCAGAAATTCGACAACACGCTGTGCTTGTGGGTCAATCAAATCCGTATGACTGGTTTTCGTAAGTTCACTCATGGTTTCTCCCTTAGTTGTTGGGGCAAGTCCTGCATTATAAGCTTTTTGCCTCAACCCTTCTCTCCACCTTGTTATATAGTAATACTTCTATCCATTTCATTCAACATAAATCGGCTCATAGCTGCTTAGCAATATCCCTTATCGATTTTACAAGAAATAAAAAGTTTGCCCTTCCAACTGTCCAGCAAAAAAATTATCCCCTATTATTAAAATATGCTATATTAACAGGCGGGGCCTGATGAGTCAGATCTTGTTATAAGTGAATCCATGTTTTGATTTTATTCCAATAGCTCATGAAAAAGAATTTTGTATTCGATAGTACCGTAGTGCTGTACGATCCTGGCGCTATTTTCAATTTCCAGGATAATAATATCATTATCCCCATTACCGTTATCGAGGAGACCGATAAGTTTAAGAAGGATTTTACCGAGATGGGGCGTAATGCCCGGCAGTTCTCCCGCTTTCTGGATGATTTGCGTAAGCAGAATAAATTGTGTGACGGGGTGAAGCTGGAAAATGGTGGAACCCTTAAGGTAGCGATACTGCACCGGCTTTCCCCGAAGCTGCCGCCCGATCAATTTGCCCCGGATAACGATAACAAAATTCTATCGGTAGCCCTGGATTTACAAGATAATAACGCCCAACTGCCGGTGATACTGGTAAGTAAAAACACCAACTTAAGGATTAAGGCCGACGCTCTGGGGCTTACCGCTCAGGATTATGAGCGGGATAAGATTGATATAAGCGAACTTTATACCGGGGTGGCCCGGCTTAGCTTAACCGAAGCGGAACTGAATGATTTCCGCTATAAGGGCCGGCATAAGGTGGCCGCAGGGCTTTATTATCCGCAAAGCAGCATTATCCTACACACTGAAGCCCAACCCGATGTATTTGAATTGGGGCGTTATGTGCCGAAACGCAAGGCCATCATAGCCTTAAAAGCGCTGCCGGATGGGGTATGGGGTATTTTACCCCGCAATAAAGAGCAGTCGATTGCGCTCGATTTGCTGCTGGATGACAGCATAAAATTAGTTACCTTAAGCGGTATCTCCGGTACCGGTAAAACCCTGCTGGCATTGGCCGCCGGGTTGCATAAGACTACCCAGGAGGAGAAATACCAACGCCTGCTGGTGGCCAGGCCGGTGTTTCCCATGGGGCGGGATATCGGTTATTTACCCGGCGGGGTGGAGAAAAAGCTTTCTCCCTGGATGCAGCCTATTTTTGATAATGTGCAATTACTTATGGGGATTCAGGATAAAGTTAAGCACAAGCGCCGGGGATATCAGGATCTGATGCGCCTCGGCATGATCGAGATCGAGCCGCTAACCTACATTCGCGGGCGCAGCCTGCCCAGGCAGTACATGGTTGTGGATGAGGCCCAGAACCTCACCCCGCTTGAGATTAAAACCATTATTACCCGGGCCGGCGAGGGCACCAAGATTGTGCTCACCGGCGATCCTTATCAGATTGACAATCCATATCTGGACTCTTCCAGCAATGGTTTATCCTATGTAGTGGAGCGCTTCAAAAAAGAGGAGCTTGCCGGGCATATTCATCTTATAAAGGGCGAACGTTCAGCCCTGGCTGAGATTGCCGCCAGCCTGCTCTAGGGGACAGGTCCCCTTTCTAGTTGGCTAGCAAAAGTTTGAGGGTATAACTAAGAATAATAATACAGGAGTTATAAATGTACGAGCTTAGGATTGATGATTGCTTTTCGGCTGCGCATCAGTTGCGGGAGTACCAGGGGCAGTGCGAGAAGCTGCATGGGCATACCTGGCGGGTGCGGGTGGCGGTACAGACTGATGAACTGGATGATATCGGACTGGCGATCGATTTTCGGGAGTTAAAGGGTGCGCTAAAACCCCTGATCGAAATGCTCGATCATAGCTGTCTGAATGAGCTGCCGGTTTTTGAAAAACAGAATCCCTCTTCAGAAAATATCGCCCGCTGGTTATATAATGAATTAAAGCAAAACCCGGCGCTGGCCAGTGTACAATTGCAGCAGGTCAGGGTCTGGGAATCGGATGCCGCTTCTGCGGCTTACTTTGAGGGGGCATAGTCCCCATCGGCAACGGTTTTATCCTCCTTCAACGCCGCTAAAACCACCACAATTGTCATTCCTGCGGAAGCAGGAATATAAAGGAAAATCAGTAAGTAATGGATTCCCGTTTTCGCGGGAATGACACTAAAGAGTATTTCACTAACATTAAAATGATTTGGGGCAACAGCCCGTATATATCAGGGGGAAATAACTATGGATGCCCAACAGGCCTTAATCAGCAGGAGGAGTATACGCCGTTATAAAAACCAGCCCATACCGATGGACATAATCAAGCAAATTATCGATGCCGCCCGCTTGGCCCCTACCGCCAATAACCGCCAACCCTGGGAATTTGTGGCGGTAACCGAGCGGGACATGCGGGAGAAAATAGCCGGACTGGCCACTTACGGTAAATTTATCGCTCAGGCGGCGGCTTGCATAGCGGTATACTGTAAGGACACCAAGTATTACCTGGAGGATGGCTCGGCAGCTACTCAAAATATACTGCTTTCGGCCTGGGCGCAAGGGGTAGGGTCTTGCTGGGTGGCCGGCGACAAGAAACCCTATGCTCAACCGATAAGCCAATTGCTGGGAGTGCCTGAGGGCTATAAGCTAGTTTCCCTGATTGCCCTGGGTTATCCAGCAGAAAATCCCACGCCACATCATAAGCGGGAATTGAATGAGGTGTTGCACCTGGAGAAATTCTAATTTCAGTTGAATAAGGGGGTGGAGCAGATGGTAGTGAATTTTAGTGTTGTTCCATTGGACAAAGGCATAAGCCTAAGCCTTTATGTGGCCCAGGCGGTTGAAGTCATTGAGGCGAGTGGACTAAATTATCATGTGCATGCCATGGGTACTGTGGTGGAGGGTGAATGGGACGAAGTGTTTGGGGTAATAAAGCGCTGTCATGAGCGCCTGCGCACTGAGTCTGACCGGGTTATCACCACCATCACCGTGGATGATCGCCAGGCAGCAACCAATCGTTTGCAGGGTAAGAAAAAATCGGTGGAAAAGATTTTAGGCCATCCTGTCGGCTAGGAGCTTGTCGGACTTTGACTTTATTTGCTTCGACCATAAAAAAAGCCCCTGATGTAAATTATCAAGGGCTTTTTTGGTAGATACTCGCCCGGTTTAAGTCAAACCTTCCAGCACCATAGTAGCCGTACCTTCAGCCTTAAACGCCTTAATCAGCGTCTTGGCTTCTTCGTAGGCCTTATTGGCTATAGCATCCTTGTTGGCCTGGGGGATATTGTCGATCTTGGACTTAAATGGCTTAGTGGCCATCTTTATGTTCTTACCGGTTTCTTTAGACCAGGCCCGCATCTCATCCATCAGTTCCTTGGGCAAGCCTTCATGGGCTATATTCTGCCACTGGGTGCCTACATTACCCTTACGGATGCCATATTCGGTAAAGCGACCAATCAGATGCAGCGGGGTGCCGGTAATACCGTGCTGGGCGATAACCACGCCATAGCTTTTCACCGCATTATAGATTTCCCCGGTGCGCTCTAGATCAATGAATATCTGCTCGCCCGCCAAATAGTTGCCGTGCTTGGAGCCGTTATTTACCGCCAGCATGTGGGGGTGTATATTGTTACTGTTTAATCCGGTAATAAATTCTACCGCCTCTTCTACCGTAGACAGGGTGGCTTCCTTACCGGTAGGCCCCACCTCGCCCACCTCTACTTCCAATCCCATTCCGGCCGCAATAATGGGTTGGGCCAGATCAGTGGTTATGCGGATATTATCCGGAATAAGGTTAAATGAGGCGTCAATGGCGAAAGAGGTATAGCCGTGTTCCAACTCAGCGGCAATTAGCTTGCGGGCGGCTTCTATCTCTTCGTCGGAGGTGTTCTTGACAGTGATGTGATCTCCGTGAATGAAGAAAGGCTTGGTGAAACCGATTTCTTCGGCGTAGCCCACGAGAGTCTCAAAATATGTTTTTGGATCCTGGCCGGTGTATCCCCCGTCAATGTGTCCCTCGGATTTGGCCATTTCAAAGCCGACCACCGCATCCAGCTCATCCGCAGCGCGCATAATGCCGGGCACCACGTGTCTGATGCGGGTATTACAGGCCATCAGGATAACATGCTTATCCTTGACAACCCCCAGGATGTCCTTGGAATTTAATGGGCAAGCCGTGCTTGCCGAACCCAGTTTTCGCTTGACATTGTCCGGCCGTCTGGCTAATAACTCCGCTTGCTTAGACATATAAAGCCTCCTCCCCGATTTTAAGTTCCACTCCGATTTTGATTGCATTCAAGTAAATCTACAAATAAATAATAGCATACTTAGCGCCGATAAAACAATCCTCCTCTTTTTATAAATTTTTTGTTAATCGCCTAATTTGTTGACTTGTTGACAAAAATGCTTTACGGTTAATCATGCTATATGTTTGTTGAATAAATGTAATATGGCATATAATTTTGCTGGTGGCAATATGTATTTAATACTTTTCTGGAATTTTATTTAAAGAAGGTGTGCTCCGGCTAAATTGTTGGGGGTATAATGGAATGTCCGAAGGAAAACAAGTGGCGGCTGGTACAAAGGATAAGGCGCCTGGTTGGTGGCGGCCGGTATTATTAATTGCGGTTATTGTAGCCATCCTTATTTTGGCTAAGCTGTTTAACCTGGGTGAGCGGCTGGGGGATTTGCGCAACTGGATTGAGGGATTGGGGGCCTGGGGGCCGCTGGTGTTTATATTGCTGTATGCGATAGCAGTGGTGGCTGCGCTTCCCGGTTCAGCCCTTACTGTGGCTGCCGGAGCGCTTTTTGGTTCAGTATTGGGGGTAATTTTAGTCAGCCTGGCTTCTACTCTGGGGGCGGGGCTGTGTTTTTTAATCGCCCGCTATTTCACCCGCGATGCCGTTGGCCGCTGGCTCGCTACTAAAGAGAAGTTCCGCCGGCTCGATCAACTTACCGAAGAACAGGGCGCCATCATTGTAGCTATTACCAGATTAGTACCCGTATTCCCCTTTAACCTGCTTAATTACGGTTTCGGACTTACAAAGGTGCCCTTTTGGACATATGTATTCTGGTCATGGCTTTGTATGATACCGGGTACTGTGCTTTATGTAGTCGGAGCCGACGCTGTAATGTCGGGAATTGCCCAGGGAGGGATTCCCTGGACATTGATCGGAGTTGTAATAGCAACGGCTGTTATATTAACGTTATTGGTACAACAAGCCCGCCGAAAACTAAAGCCCAAGGAGTAATCCCATGGATAAGATATCGCCGGTACTACCGCCGGATGAGCATAACCGAGCCCTGGTCTCCAATGTGCACCCCCCGGACTGGAAAAACCCTGAACCGTCCTCAGTCTATAATCTAGTAGTAGTGGGAGCGGGTACGGCCGGCCTGGTAACCGCCATGGGAGCCGCCGGTGTGGGCGCAAAAGTGGCCTTAGTGGAACGCCATTTGATAGGGGGCGACTGCCTGAATGTCGGTTGTGTGCCCTCAAAATGTATCATTCGCTCTTCCCGGGTGATGGCCGATATTGGCGATGCCGGGCAGTTCGGTATACAGGTACCTAAAGGTGCCGAGGTCGATTTTGCGGCGGTTATGGAGCGTATGCGGCGGCTGCGGGCTGGAATCAGCCGGCATGATTCAGCTTCCCGGCTTAAGGATTCGGGGGTGGATGTATTTTTGGGCGCCGGTCGCTTTGCGGATGCTAATACGCTGGCGGTTGCCGGACAAACACTGCGTTTTAAAAAAGCGGTAATCGCTACCGGCGCCCGGGCGGTTCAGCCAAAAATTGAAGGACTGGCCGAAGCCGGCTTTCTTACCAATGAAAGCGTCTTTTCGCTGACCAGGCGCCCGCCGCGGCTGGCGGTTATGGGTGGCGGGCCTATCGGTTGTGAATTAGCGCAAGCCTTCAATCGTTTGGGTTCAGCGGTAATTCTGCTGCATAAATATGCGCATGTACTAAATCGGGAAGATAGCGATGCCGCTGAAATTTTACAACAAAAATTTTTAAGCGAAGGCATCCGGTTAATCTTAGACTATAAACCCAAACGGGTTGAGCAGACGCCTGCGGGAAAAACTATATATTTTGAATGCCAGGGCCGGGAAGATAAAATAACGGTTGATGATATCCTGGTGGGGGCCGGGCGCGCTCCCAATGTTGAGGGGCTGAATTTAGAGGCCGTGGGAGTCGAGTATGACCAGCGAAACGGGGTGACGGTAAATGATCAGCTGCAAACTACGAATCCCAATATTTATGCGGCCGGTGATATTTGTTTGAAATATAAATTTACCCATACGGCAGATGCCGCCGCCCGGATTGTAATTCAGAATGCGCTTTTTATGGGACGCCAGAAATTGAGTACGCTAACCATTCCCTGGTGTACTTATACCGATCCTGAAATCGCCCATGTGGGCTTGTATGAGCGGGAGGCTGAAGCCTTGGGCCTGGCGGTGGATACCTTTATAAAACCCTTGAGTGAAGTCGACCGGGCCATTACGGATGGTGAGGAATCCGGCTTTGTTAAAATACACGTCAGGAAAGGCAGCGATAAAATCCTGGGGGCTACTATTGTGGCCCGGCATGCGGGGGAGATGATAAGTGAGCTTAGCCTGGCGATGGTGGGCAAGCTGGGTTTAGGTACCATCGCCAGCGTAATCCACCCCTATCCCACCCAGGCCGAAGCCATAAAGCAGCTGGGCGATGCCTATAATAAAACCCGGCTTACGCCATTTGTCAGGAAACTGTTTGAGCGGTGGTTGAGCTGGAACAGGTAAGTTCATAAAGGGGACATGTCCCCTGATTTTTAAAATCTGCGTCCTATTTCTTATTTTCTATACCGGCACAAATTCATTTCTTTTTAAGTTTGGCCTTCATAACACGCAAATAATCATCGAAGGTTTTTACATCCTGGAAGTAAAAATGTATACCCACTTTAGTAGCCGGTAAATCTTTTATGCCTTTTGTCAGTTTGTCCTTGGCCTGGGGGTGGCAATGGGTACAAAATCCGGGAATATCTTTTTTATCTTTAATCGGCCAGCGCAAATATGAATAAGTTTGATTAGCCGGGTGTTGATCATGACAGGAGAGGCAAGTGATCACCTTTTCACCGGCAAATCCCAGGGACTCAGCCGGTACTTTAGCCTTCCGCGGGGTTATCCCTATTAAGTGAGAAGTACCCAGGTTGATCGGTCTGTAGCCGGCTCCATCCGGTTCTGCCGCATGACAGGCCAGGCAAAGCGAGGCGATCCGATCCGGCGTCTTACCGGTACGGGGGTTTACCGTAAAGGTATTGGGAAATTCGGTCAGCATGACCGGCCCTTGCCCTTCATGACTACTGTGGCATAGCGCACACTCACCGTGAGCGCCATTGCCTTCCGGATTTCCTTTGTCGGGATGGCAACTGGAACAGAATCCACTTAAGTCATAGCGGCCGTTAACTTTTCCGCGCAAATACTTATAATTTTCGTTATCCGGATGCCAGTCATGACAACTGCCGCAGGAAAGAAGGCCCTCTTCCCCGGAATACGACAAAGCATCCTTATCAACCTTTACCCCTTTGAGCGTGGGAGCAATTCCAACCGGATGGGAGTGTTCCAAAAGCACAGGTATCTCTCCTTCTTCATTGTGGCAACCCATACATATAGCGGAGACACCGGTCAGGGGTTTCTGGGTACGAGGATTTATGGTTTTGGTATCCGCTGCTACCACAAATACGTAAGGATCATCCTCTACATCTTTATGACACATATCACATTCTTCATGGGGGCCGACCGACCACGCCGGCGAGGAAAAGCATACCACCAAGAACACCAACATCAGCATACTCCGCCATATCGTTTTGTACATAATATTCTCCTTATTAAAACTAACTACTGATAAAGAAAACCTCTCCCGGTTACGCCAAAAGTACCTTCAGAAATTGCTCGAAAGGCTTTTTCCATTCACCTGCGCTCGACAACAAATGCTGAGACTGAGATAATTATAGCGATCAGAGGTTGAATTGGCGATCTTGGTCTGGTTGGCTCAGTAACCGGCTATTTTCCCATATTATTCACTAACTGTTTTTTTTATGAGGTTGTGACCTGCCCACATTAATTATTGTGATTATAGCATACCTGAAAAACCAGGCAATAGAAAATCTACCTGAGTCGTGGACAGTTTTACCTAACTTATTGTAAAGATAAGTCTGATGTTTCGGCGTGGGAACACGCCGAAACCATTATAATATATTGTAATCATTTATGTTTCGGCTTGAGGACAAGCCGAAACATCACAAAAGTATCCACGACTCAGAAAATCCACTGGGCATCAAGCACATTTTTTCGATTGTTTGAGGTAGATAACGTGCCTATGTAACAAAAATAAGTGGGGAAATGGGTGTATTTATCACTTTACGCAGTAGAATCATCTAAAGTCCGACCAGCCTCCCCGTGATCCGGTTTTCCCCGGGTATTATAGTTTGCTTCTATATCCTGATTCTGGCGAAGGGGAAGTTGGATAACAAAGAAAGTCCCCTCGCCGGTTATACTATGCACTCTGATATTACCGAAATGATTCTTAACTATTTTCTCACAGACTGTAAGACCCAATCCCATGCCGTCCTCCGGTTTCTTAGTAGTAAAAAATGGGTTGAAGATTTCTTTTAAGGCAGCATCCGGTATGCCGGGCCCTTCGTCATGGAAACTTATATCTATGGTCTTATCCTGCCCTAACGTCACCCCCACCGTAAAATTTTCACCCCCCTGCATCGCCTGTATAGCGTTATGTATTATGTTTATGAATACCTGTTGCAGTAATTGAGGATCGGCTTCGATAGTGGGGGGCTTATCAGGGTAATTTTTCAGTAGCCGAATGTCTTTACTGGTGAATTTATAGGCCATTAAGAACAACGAATGTTCGATTAGATTTACTACATCCACTTTGGTGAAACTTGGCTTAGTCGGACCGGAAATTCCCCTGAGTTGCTTTAGGATTGCGCTGATATAATACATGCCGCTGCGTATCATATGTACATATTTATACAAACCATTATCTTGGCTAAGCTTGGAAATTAATATATCGGCATAATTAAGCACTCCATACAGGGGGTTGTTTATCTCATGCGCCACCTCGGCCGATAAACGACCCAGCGAAACCAGCTTTTCGTTTTCAATCAGGGTCTTTTGCGCCTTCTGCAAGCTTCTGGTTCGCTCAAGCACCTGATTTTCCAGCTCGGCTTTTGCCTCTCTTAAGTCTTTGTTCCATTTAAATATTATCAGGATAATTATAAAGCTGCCGAGCAGGTAAGAGGTAGTAATAAGGGCGGTCAGCCACATTTGCTGATATGATTGAGTGGTTATCAATTCGTTTATCTTTTCAAATGAGATCCCCACCGTATCTACCAGGCGCCTGAGCTTATAAGATGTTCTGATATTAATCTGATTCTGAATACGCAGAATCATCCAGATCATCAAAAATGGCGGGATGGTGATTACCGTAATAGACCTGATATAGTTCTGGCTCTTTTCCTTGGTACCTATAAAATAAGCCACCGTACCCAGAACAATAAAAAATATCCCCCAGAAAGAGGCGGTGTGAATCAGGTCCAACAGCTTGAAATTCGTAGAGTCTCCCTTCTCTATGATAAAAAGTATAAACAGGGAGATTGACAACCCCAGGATATATAAAATTATAGAGTTCTGCTCTACTAAAAAATCTGCCCGATCAATTTTAGTACCGACCAGAAGATAACGATTCTTTGAAGGGAAAAATTTGTAGATTAAACCGGATACTATGATTATGAGTACTATTTCCGTAAGGAAACCCGGAGATATTCCCTGAAGCATGAGCGCAAACAATTTTCCGTTATAGATGTAATTGGTCCAAAACTGGAATAATCCCTCCCGATAGTAAATCAACCCCTCCTCTTTGAACACCAGCTCATTCAGGGTGGCCTTGATGCTCAATTCAATAAAACCGCTGCCCAGAAAAAAGAACAATAAAAATATAGCCCAGCGCTTAACCTTCTCCAATATCCCACACTTCCCCCAGATTCTGGCGGCCCCCAGCCGTATCAGATATCCCCAATAAAGCCCCAGTACAACATATAATAAGAGCAGGTAGAAATACGCCTGATCCAGCAACGACCCCTGTAACATGATCAATACCAAGCCGGTAAACGAGGCCAGCCAGGGATCAAATATAGCGGCAATAAAAAAGATTCCGATTATCTCTACGGGGATAGCAATACCCAAATAAAGCCTTATCATCGAGATGCTGAAGCTGAGCAAGGAAACGAGAATCCAGTAAAAGGTTTTATCCTTATCTATGGACAAGAGAGAGCAATCTTTAAAGGGGCGACCGTCTGAATGGGATGTGGGCATTTGGAGTGTCTTAATTGTATACTTTAATAATATTAAACAAAATATCCCGTTCGGCCGGGATACGTCCGGCGTCTTTTATAACGGCTATCATAACACTTCTTTCAACCGCCTTGGGAAGCCCGCCGCCGGAAGAGTGTATAATCCGGCCCTTCTGCTTGAGACCGTTTAGATCATCCGCCCCAAAAGCCAGGGCCAATTGGGCGCCTGGGAGCCCCAGGTGGGACCAATACGCCCGGATATGCGTAAAGTTGTCTAAGAATATGCGGCTTATGGCGATCATTTTGAGGTCGTCGTAGCCGGTAGTCTGCGGATAATCCGCCTGGGAGAAAGCAAACGGCAGGAAGTGGGTAAACTTGCCGGTCTTATCCTGTAACTCCCTTATTGCCTGTAGATGCTGGATCCGCTCACCATAGGTTTCCCCGGCGCCATAAAGCATGCTGGCATTGGAATAGACATCATGCCGGTGTGCCGCTTCCATAACTCTAAGCCACTGTTCACCACCCAGCTTGTCCGCACAGCCTAAATCAGCCCTTATGCGCGGGCTGAATATCTCGGCCCCGCCGCCGGTTATGGCTGAAAGACCGGCCGGCTGCAAAATATCAAATACTTCATCAATCGATATATTTTCCTGCCTGGAAAAATGGTCTATCTCAATGGGTGAGAAGCCCAGTATCTTTATTTCGGGCACCCTCATTTTAATCCTGGCCAGCGCTTCTATGAAAAACTGAAACCTAAGCTCTGGGTGAATCCCCCCCAATATCAGTATCTCCGGTACTTCATTCTGCTTTGATTCTTCGGCCAGCGCCTCAATTTCCGCCAGGCTTAAGCTGAAGGCGTCGGCGTCTCCCGGCTTTCTGCTGAATATGCAATATTTGCAGTTGTTTATACAGATATTGCTATAGCAGATATGATAATTACCCACAAAGGTAACTACATCGCCGACTTTTTGTTTACGTAACTCATTTGCCAGGTATCCCAACCCCAGGATGTCTTTGGATAAAAACAATTTAAGGGCTTCGTCTACCGAGACCCGCTCTCCGGCGACTACCTTGGCGGCTAATATTTCAAGGAAGCTGTCATTAAATTTCATAATTTTCCCTAATAGTGCTCATGTGGCTTAGGTTATAATTGTAAAAAATCAGGTTACTTAATAATACGCCGGGATTGCCGAGAGGTCAAATCCTTATGACTTAACTCCATAAGTTTCACGGGTGATAAGCCCTGGGGACAACTGATTTTACATTCCCCGCAGGCGCTGCAATATTGGAATTTATGGACAATCTCTTCCAGCTTAAGTTTTTTCTGCAACACCAGGCGCATGAGATACCACCAGCCGCGGGGGGCCTGTGACTCCCAACCGCTAAAATTGGGGCAACCCTTCAGGCAAAAACCGCACTGGTCACAGCAATAGGCATACCATGCTATATTATTCCGTGCTCCGGTGCCCAACGGATAGTTAATTCGATTGTTTAATAACCGGATCGGGAGTTCAAAGCGCCAGGCCGCTTTCATAAACCGGTCAATTAAGTCATTAGGGTACCCGTTAGTGATTACCTTGCCCGGGTTCAGAATATGCTGCGGATCAACCAGCTTTTTTTGCTGAATTAAGCGGGTCATCCGCTCGGCGCCGATGATCCGGGCGGCCTGGTGTTTAAAATAAATCCCGCTGGCACAGGGTAATCCTCCCGCTCTTCCGGTAAGCTTTATGAAACTAAGCGCCAGGGCGTAACTCAGATTATAGCTTGCTTTGCGCTCATCATGCGGAATAAAGCCCAGCAATACGGCCTTGGCGGTCTTTTTTCTGTCTTGCAGCAGCACCCCCTCGATAGCCAGCGGTTGTTTTATTTTGCGGCTTTCTCTAAGGGCGGCCCCAAGCGATCCAAGCGGTATGGCCACCTTAGTGGAGATAAGCGAGGGAGCGATTTTTTTTATTTTCAAAAGCTCAAAGCGCCCATCCCAAAGCTTGTCGGCTAATTCCTGTTTTAATAAACGTCCCTTATAGTCATTAATCATTTGCTTCAAGAGCGCCTTGAGCTTGGGCGCCGATTTTGGGAAAACGAAGCTGACCAGGTAGGTACTGATAACATTTGAAATATATGCTCTTTCCGGTCGCCGCAGCTTGTCCCTTAACTCAGCCATAAAGGGATTAATAAAGCTCACTGACCAAAGCTTAAGCTTAAGTTCAACTACACGCTCAAGCATGTCGGTTAGCTGCTCCGGAAGCTTAAAAGAGGCGGTCACTATATCCAGCGGCTCCGCCGGCTTGACCTTGAGAGTGACCTCAGAGATAAAACCGGTGATTCCCTCGACGTCTCTGACAAAATCCAGATTATCCTCTGCATAGGTGACGACCCGGCCATCCGGCCGTACCAGCCTTACGCTGACCACATTCTCGCCGAACCAGCCGTAGGCATAGCTCCCGAAACCACTCCCCCCCTGCGCCAGCCAGCCGGCCACCGTGGATATGGGGGCGCTGCCGGGATACAGCCTTAGGCTTAAGCCCCTGCTTTCCAGTTCCCGCTCCAGATCCGACCAGATTACCCCCGGCCCGGTGGTGGCGGTGAGATTCTGCTGATCTATTTTCAGGATGCTGTTCATCCGGGAAAAATCCACCACCAGCCCGCCAAACCTGGGGATCGCCCCGCCGTAACCAGAGGTGCCCCGGCCCCAGGGAGTAAGCGGAATCCGGCGCTGCCCGGCCAGTCTCAGCAGGTAGGTAAGCTCATTCTCATCCTGAGGCTGTACCACCCCCTCGGCGATACGCCGACTTATCAGCGACTTAATCAGCGCCGGCGGGGAGGCCAGGTCGTGGCTGTATAACCGGCACTCTATGCTATCAAAGCTAACTCTATCGCTAAACTTTTGTTGTAGGGTGTGCTTTATTTGGTTGGATAGTGTCTGGAAGTAAAGCTTCATTGTTATTTTAATAGAATGTTTTTAAAGCGTTTAATTAAATCCAGCCCCGGATACCAATGATGTGCGGCATGGATTTTATCATCTGCTTTATGGTTTAGCACCTGTTGGCTTGAGAATAATGCCTTAATCTCATCCGATAAATATTCACCCAGTGGAGTAATCTTGTATGTATGTTGGGTTTCCCCCAGGAATTCATTTTTTCCTAGTGCACTGATGGTCGAATTTATTTCCCGGCTGGTCTCATCTGATGCCCCAGCCAGCAGTGATTGCAAATAGGCCTTATCCAGGCAGCCATAGTTTAAGGCATATTGAATATGCCGCCGGGCGGTCTCATCCTTATCTAATGCCGCCAACCTTTCAAGCGGCAGCGAACCCTCCAGCAGCTTTCGGCGATAATCCTCGAGCGAGAAGGTTTTGTATATGACCATGTTTCTGGCGATACCGGGTTGAAATATCCAGCCGTATGTACCCGGCCCCAAACCCAATAAAATAGTCTCCTTAGAGTTCCATTTCTGCTTCTGGTGGGAAAACAACGGCTGAATATGGGTATACATGTGTAGCAGCTCTTTATGGTATCCATGCTTAAGTATAAGCATATCGATCAGGGTTTGCAGGCGAATATTCTCGGCCCAGTCCGGATATATAGCCGGATTGGTTTTATAGCGGCTAAAATCCGCCGAGCCCGGCTTTATCTCGCAGAAGTGCTTGCTGATGCCGGTCGGTTTATGGGCCAGTATGCCGGTAAGTGTATCATACATCGAGTTGATTGATTGAAACGGCAGCCCGCCGTACATTATATCGACATTCACTTTGGGGAATCCCTGCTGCATGAGCAATGCCAGCAGGTCGAGCGCTTCCCGGCGGCTATGCCCCCGGTTTATGGCCTGTAGCACGTTATCATCAAGGGATTGGATGCCGATACTGACCCGGTTGATACCCAATACTGAAACGGTCTTTAAGTAATCATTCACTCCCGCTTTTCTTATTATCTCAGGGTGAAATTCCAGGCTGACTTCAGCCTGGGGTTGTACCTCGAAGGAATTATTTATAAACCCCAGAACAGCCTCAATTTGCCTTTCGGTCAATAGGCTGGGGCTGCCGCCGCCGAAGTAGATTGACTGGATGCTGACGGGCTTTTGACCCAATATTTTTTTATAAGTTGCAAGCTCGCATTTAAGTAAACTTATATAGGCATCCGGCACGCTGTCCTGAGAGACTGAATAATAATTGCAATAGCTGCACCGGCGGCTGCAAAAGGGTATGTGGATGTATAGGGCTATGCTGCTGTCCGGCCTCAAGCCGGCAAGCGCTTGTTTACAGGCGGCGTAATTTTCCGGGGTTACTTTTGAGGCCGCAGTAATCGGCGGGTAATTTATCAGTAAGGAATTATCCAGCGGGTTTCGGTGTACACCCCGCTTCGCCCACTGTCTCAGTATAGGGAGGTAGCGGTCACTTTCGCTTTTAACCGCAGCCAGAAAATTGTTTTCGTTACGCTTAGATAAACTCATTGAGCTTTACTAAGTGTTGGCCGTCAAGCTTAAGCCAGAAGCTGGACAGGGTAAACAGGAAGATAACTAAGCTGACAAAGGCGTTCGTGGTAAAGAAGGCTTCGTTTATTTTGGATATGTTGGCAGGAGAAATAAGGCTGTCCTGATAAACCATAAACAGGGTGGCCAGCGCAATGCCGATATAGTATAAAATGTCAAGCTGCAAGACAATTCCCACGGCAATAAGCGCCATTAAACTTAATAAGTGTAACCACCGGTGCAGCCTGAGGGCCGGTTTCAGGCCGAATATAGCCGGGATAGAAAAGAGTCCCTGACTCCGGTCAACCTCAATGTCGTTAATGGTATAAATTATATCCGAGCCGGCAATCAAACTAAATACCGCCAGCATAAGCAGCAGCGCCGCCGGGGAGATGTCATTGGCTACCGCTACCCAGCCCCCGAGCGGGGCTAAACCCATAGTGAGTCCCAACCAGAAGTGGCAGCTCCAGGTGAAGCGCTTGGTGTATGGATAAAATATAAACAGTACGGCTATTACGGGGGCTAAAAGCCATATCAGCGGCGGAAGATGATAAGCCGCCACCAGGCATACAATTGCCGATAAAAAACAGAAGGCCAGGCATTCCGTATCGGTCAATAAGCCGCCGGGCAAGGCGCGGTCAGCGGTACGCGGGTTCCTGGCATCTATCTCCCGATCGATATAGCGATTAAGCCCCAGGGCCAGCGAGCGGGCAGCTACCATGCCCAGGGTAATCCAGCCCAGTTTCGCCCAGCCGGGAAAGGATTTATTTGCCAGAAAAGCCCCCAGATAGACAAACGGCAATACATGAATAGAATGCTGATATTTTATCATCTCAAGTATAATATGGATTTTTCTAGCCAATCTCTTAAGCATCAGTTTTCCCTCTTATTAAGGTAGATAGTGGCTCAATGCTTCCCTGAAACCGGTCTGTTTGAGCTTGAGATCGCTTACTGCCCTCGATATATCGCAGACATTATCCTTACGCATTATATTTAACTCTTCATAACTGATCGGCAGCTTCGGGATAAATACTTCCGCCAGTTTCAGCATGGGCGATATCAACCCCAGCGGCAGGTGAAGCTTGCCCATCGAGACATTCAAGGCATCCATAATGTTATCCAACAACTGATCGTAACTGAGTATATCCGGCCCGGCAATATCATAGGTTTGGTTAATACTCCTGTCTGTGGTAAGTGAGCTGACCAGGCAGTCGACTAGATCGCCGACCCAAAGCGGCTGGAAGCGGACTCGCCCATCGCCCAGAACCGGCGCTACGGGAGACTTTTTTATCATATCTACCAGGGCGGTGGTAAACTCATCCCCCGGGCCGATTATCACCGCCGGCCGGAAAATGGTGTAATCCAGCTCAGCCACTTTTACGATTTCCTCGGATTCGCCCTTGGTTTGATAAAAGCCGGTGGGAATTTGCAGGCTTACCCCCATAGCGCTTACATATATGAAGCGTCTTATTTTTGCTGTCTTAGCTGCCTCAACCACATTAGAGGTGCCCTGGATGTGGAGCGCCCTATAGGTGGCCATATTCGCCCGCCAGATACCCACCAGATGAATGACCGCATCACAATCACACATAGCCCCGGCCAGGCCGTCGGCATCGAGCACATCGCCCCTGACCACTTCGGCGCCCAGTCCGCTGAGATATTCGGATTCACCTGACCTCACCAGACAACGCACTTTCCGACCATCATCCATGAGCCGCTTAACCAAATTACGCCCTACAAAGCCGGTCCCGCCGGTAACAAAAATCATAATTTTCTCCTAAACCCGGATTATTCATAAAAAGGATCAAAGCCTTGGGGGAGGGGACATAGTCCCCTTTAATTAAGGGGCTTCGTCCCCCCTTCTGGCAGGCATGGCCTGCTTTTATGATAAAGGAACTTTTGTCCCCTATCTTCCCATGTAACAGGTGGTTGAAGCGTTGATTTGGGGGAACTGCCGCCGGCAGGGTTCCCGCCACATGTTCTCCACTTTATATGTAGTTGGAGAACGGTAATAGAAGTCGATCGCTTTCCTGAATACGGTGGTTATATCACGTATATATGATGAGTTTCGCTGGCGCCCCTCGATCTTTATAGCGTTTATTCCAGCGCGGATTAGTTGTGACAATATACTTAATGTGTTCAAATAGATAAAGCCATTCAGTTGGAAATCGTCTCCATCGTTCAGTTTATACCGGGCCTTGCACAACTGCCGGCGGTTGATCAAAAAGTGATTGCCCCATTGAGCGAGTTCGGCGGTCGGCAGCTTCCCCGCAAGCTGGGCAGCTTCTTTAATCTCGGCATAGGAAAACGAATTTATGGCCTTACCGTTAATGCGGGCAATTATTGCCTCGGTTTGCTGAAAGCTCAGATAACCGGGGGTGGAACAGGTGCCGGTGGTGTTGGTGGATTCCCCGGTCACATAAGAAGAGAGGTGGCATTTACCCTCGTAATTTATACACAGCGAACCGAAGCCGAAGACTTCCACCGGAATATCTATTTCCATACTTAAACGGGCGATTTCATCCAGGGTCAGCACCCTGGGCAGGATGACGCAATCTATGCCGAATTCTCCAGCGAAGAAATTAATTGTCTCCGCATGACAGGCCCCGGCCTGGACACTTAAGAATATACCGAGTTCAGGATATTTCCGGCGGGCATACTCAAGTAATCCGAGGTCGGACAGGATTACCCCGTCGGCCCGTATGTCGGCCGCCTGATCTATGGCCTCATAGCAGCAGCTCAATTCGGACTTTTGAGGGTAGCTGTTTATGGTGATGAGCGCCTTTTTGCCGGCGTTATGCAGATAATCCACCCCTGCCCGGGCATCGGTATAAGAAAAATTTATGCCCTTGAAATTCCGGAGGTTAGAGGCTGTATGGAAGCCAAAATATACTATATCGGCTCCGCAATCAGCGGCAGTCTTTAAACATTCAAGATTACCGGCGGGAACATGCAGTTTCAGCATATCTTCAGGGCGCCCTTTAGTGATAGACATGTTTTTCCTGATACAGCCTGCCTCTTTCCACCGGCAGCCGCCGGCAGTCTTTGATTATGCTCACCAGTTCTTCCCGCCCAAGATATGCGGGTGAGCCGGAACCGGCTGATCTGGCCACCCCCCGGTGTTTCTCGTTGGCTGTTCCGGCCAGGTCATTGCTGCCGAAGTTGAGCGCTTGTTTTATCCCATTGCTCCCATAATACAGCCAGAGAGATTTTATGTACTTGAAATTATCCAGCACAATTCTTGATATGGCAATCATTTTAAGCACTTCCGTAAAAGCAACCCGCCTGCTCGAAGCTAACCTGGCGCCGCTCGGCAGTAAGGCCAAGGGTACAAAGGAGTTAAACCCGTTTGTTTCATCCTGGAGTTCTCGTAGAGCAAACAAGTGATCCAGCCAATCTTCATATGTTTCCTGATGGCCGAACAGGATGGAGGCATTGCTGGGTATTCCCAGATGGTGCGATAGCTTTGTGACCTTTATCCACCTCTGGACGGAGGATTTGCGGGAACATAATTTTTTACGCAATGCGGAGTTAAAAATCTCCGCTCCGCCGGAGGTCAAAGAATCGAGTCCCGCCTCTTTCAGGTTTATTAAAATCATATCTGCCGGCCGCCCCGATTTTCTGGCTATGAAATCTATCTCCGTCGGGGCAAACGCTTCAATATGCACCTGGGGCAACTTCTCTCTTACCAGTGAAACCAGATTTACATAATAGGACAGCCCCAGCGCCGGATTGACCCCTCCGGTGATCCTGATTTCTGATATTTCAGGGGGTAAATTATCAAGCTCAGCGGCAACCTCAGCTATGGTTTTGGTGTAGGCCTCGGGACTTGATGAGTTGCGGCTGAAGGCACAAAAACCGCACCTCCAGACACAGATGTTGGTGTAATAAAGGTGATAGTTGCTGATGAAGTAAACCTTGTCTCCCACCCGCCTGCGCCGGGCAAGATCGGCCAGCATTCCCAATTGCTCTAATCTGGCTTCCGTCAGCAGGGATCTGGCGGACTTATAATCAATTCTCCGGCCGGATTCAATCCTGTTTTGTAGCTCATTAAGCACATCAGGCGGCAACATATTCCCATCCAGCCTTTCCCCAAAGCCAGCCATTGCAAAAACCGGAGGGTGCATAGGGAGCCAAGTATTCAAGACTGGCCTTGGCGTCCTGCTTGCCTTCCAGCACCTGAGCCAGGGTATCGACAATTTCTGCGGTGTGTCCCAACTGAGGGTATATGCGGACAGTGGATACGCCGTTTTCCTTAAGTTTATCCAGATGTTCCACCAGGCAGTGCGTTTTTGCGCTTTGCACCTGAAGCCCGTCGATCCTGAACAGGTCTTCACCCTCAACCGTTTTTAATAACATGCCTTCCGGGTATTTAAAGCAAATATTATCGCAATTTTCCCGGGAGCGGTTAACTGCCCTGGCAGTATAGCAGCGCCAGGAAAGGGCGGTGGAAAGGTTTCCCCAGGCGGTAAGCTCTATAGGAATCTGCGATTTTTCGGCAATATCGGCCGCATTTTCCAGGGAAATTTCAAACGGCGCCACCAGCCGCTTAGGCTTGAACTTTTTCAAATATGCCGCACTCCTCCAGTTATATAGATTTAAATAAGGCCCCAGTATAATTTCCAGATTCTGAAATTCATCATGTTTCAACATATTAAAAAACCCCAGCATGTTTACTTCCAAACCATCAAACAGGGGCGCCACATCCTTCACATAATTAAATTCCTCGGAAGTGGTGCTTAGGGCCAGGCTGGAATAATAAACCTTGATGCCTCTGTTATTAAGCGCCGCAACGATTTTCCGAAGATCATCCCGGCTGAGAATGTTGCGCTTATGGCAGATGGTATTGCCGATATAGACTGCCTGTACGTTGGTATCGGCCAGCTCCCGGCAGTAGAAATCCAGTAACTGCGGCTTCCCCCAATTATATGGGGCCGGGCCAATGGCTATATTAATCTTTTTATCCTGATTCACTATATTTCTCCCTTCTATCTACCCAGGTAGGGGCCTACCGATGAATTCATCTCCGGGAACATAACCGACATCTCAGCCTCCCAGGCGGGATTTACCCGATATTTTTCGGGATCGGCGTAGTAGCAGTCAATGGCTTCCCGCATGATCCTGGTGGCTTGTCCAGAGTATGTCGACGGCCGCTGCCGGCCTTCAATCTTGAAAGCATCCACCCCTATTTCAATTAAGCGACTCAATATGCCCAAGGTGTTTAAAATCACGTTATCGTGCATAAGATAGCCCTTGGTGCCTACTGAGGCGTTTATGAACTGCCCCTTACATACATGCCGCTTGTTTACGATAAAGCTGTTGTCCCAACCGTCTTTTCGATGCTGCAATACCTCGCAGCCCTGGTGTCCCTTGCACTCATAAATTGAATCGCTTTCCTGGCAGCCTTCCAGCTTATTTAAGGCAATATTGTTTAGCCGCAGGGTAATGTCCCGCTCATCTTCCTTGAAATCCAAAAATTTAGGCGAGGTGCATACCCCTCTGGTATTGGTGGATTCACCGGTTATATATTGCGAAACATTGCAGCGGCCGGGATAACTGGTGCACAGCGAACCCAGTGCAAACACCTCTATGCTGACCTGAGTGTTTTTCACAATATGTTCAATCTCATCAACGCTTAATACCCTGGGCAGCACCACACAGTCCGCCTTGAAGTTTTCGTGCCAGAAGTTTATAGTCTCAGCATTGGCGGAGCCGGTCTGAACACTGCAATGAATAGGCAATTCAGGGTGATGCCGGTTGATGTATTCCATGTTGGCCATATCGGATACGATAACCGCATCCACCCCCAGGGCCACCGCCTGATCAATGGATTCAAAGGCGGAGTCCAGCTCGTCCTTCTGCGGATACGAATTGATGACCACATATAGCTCTTTGCCTAGTTCATGGGCTTGAGCCGCCGCTTGCTTTGCATCATCGTAACTTAGATTTAAGCCGCTGAAGTTACTTAAATTGGTGGGTGAGGCAAAACCAATATAAACCGCATCCGCCCCATTATTCAAGGCTTCTTTAACGGCGGGAAGATTACCGGCCGGACACCTTAGCTGAACCTTTTTCATTCTCTTAAATACCTCCCTGAAAGTATGAATCCTGCTGCCTGTTTTAATCGACGATGTATAAATTTCACTCGCATTTCGCCCGATTTTTATAACTGAAATTTTAAAAGGTAGCAAATTGAATGCCTGAATAGCCATATGGATTGCGCAGCTATTATCAGACACAATATAAATCTATAATTACAGCAGGTTATTTCTAATGAATTATTTATAATAAATTATCTTTAGTAAAAATAATCCCTGCTGGTTCATTTAATTTGGAGTGCAAGCAGAAATATTTGTAATAAGTTTAGCGGTAATGTTATAGTAACCAGTTGATAATGCAAATGTCATGTACACATTTACAAATAAGGTAAATGCGGAAATATATGTAATTTACCGCTACATACAGTAGTAAAGCAGGCGATGCTGAAATAATACAATGCAAAATAAAGTGCTAAGTTCGGCAACAGTATGAGTTGCTGGACTTGAACCGCTTATCCTGGTATTATCAAGCCTAAGCGTACAATGCACTAATGTCGCCCCTGCCACTCTTTCAGATAGTAGCGGGGCTTAGTCCAGGCAAATACGGTTATATAATTTCCTTTTACAGGGAGCAGAAGATGTTTAATCCCAGAATACTTATTGTGGATGACGAACCATTAATCAGGGATTCGTTGGCCGAGATAATAGCCGCCGAAGGCTATGAAGTGTTTTCAACCAATTCAGCAGAAAACGCCCGTAAGATTATAGCGAACCACCGAATCGACATTATCTTGCTGGATATGGTATTACCGGGAATGGGGGGGCTTGATTTACTGAAAGCGTTAAAAGACAAGGATTATCAGGGCGAGGTTATTCTTATCACTGCATATTCGACGGTAGAAAGTGCGGTCGCAGCTATAAAGAAAGGCGCCTACGACTACCTTATTAAGCCCTGCAATAATGAAGAGGTTAAGCTGCTGCTTAAAAGAATAATTGAGAATAACTCGCTGAAGATCGAAAATCAGGTGCTGCGGGAACAGTTACAAGAGCGACATGGAATATCAAACATCATCAGCAAAAACGAGAAAATGGAACGCATCTTCCACCTGATTCTGACGGCTGCACCTTCAAATTCAACCATACTCGTAAGCGGCGAAACCGGCACCGGCAAAGAGATGGTAGCCCGGGCATTGCATAGCTTAAGCCCCCGGAAAAATAATCCATTCATAAAGATCGACTGTGCTTCGCTGCCGGCCGAATTACTGGGAAGTGAACTTTTCGGCCACGAAAAAGGCGCCTTTACCAATGCACTCGAGAGAAGAGAAGGCAGAGTGGAAACAGCAAATACGGGAACACTTTTTCTGGATGAGATCGTTAGCCTGCCCATTGAGTTTCAAGGCAAGCTTTTGCGAATTCTCCAGGAGCGGGAATTCGAAAGACTGGGGTCAAATAAAACCATCAAAGTTGACATCCGAATCATATCGGCCACCAACACCGATCTGGAAAAGTCAGTGGAGGCAGGTTCTTTTCGCAGTGATCTGTATTACCGGCTGAATGTTTTTCATATAAACGTACCTCCGCTACGTGACCGAAAAGACGATATCCCGCTGCTGCTGAACCATTTTATAAACACCTACAATAACCAAAATGATAAAAAGATAAAAAGGGTTTCACCGGAAAGCCTGCAATTCTTCATGGGATACGATTGGCCGGGAAATGTGAGGGAACTAAAGAACTACGTTGAAAGATCGATACTGTTGGAAAAGAGCAATTATATTACACCAGCCAGTCTGCCCGAAACCTTAACCAAAATAAAGCCGGAACCGCCGCTGGAAGAAAGTACAGCCGAAACTGATTTTCGTAAAAAAATTATGTCTTATGAAAAAAAGCTTATTTTAGCGGCCCTGAAAACCTGCAATGGCAAGAAAAAAGAAGCCGCAAAACTGCTGGGCTTAAGCCCACGATTGCTCAGTTACTACCTGAACAAATTGTCACTTCCGAAAAATCCCTATAAGATGTAGCAAAACGAACTTTTGATACTTCCCATAGATAAAATATTCAAGCGAGCAGCTTCTGATAAACACTCAGTAATTCACGAGCGTCATTTTCCCAATTATATTTTTCATAAACCGCCCGCCTTCCGTTTTCCCCATAATGTTTGCTATCCTCATATATGTTCATTATCTTATCCGCCAAATCCTGAGCATCCCCAGCCCTGAACACCAACCCGCTTTTCGTCTCTTTTACTATCCTGGCTAAAGGTTTACAGGAACTAACCAATACCGGCTTTTCCATAAGCATATATTGGAACAACTTATGCGGGACAGTAGTATCTGTGTGCCCTGTGTATTTATGGGGAACTAAACATATTTGGCTGGTTTTAATAAATGCAGGGATTTTGTTAAATTCCTGCCAGCCACAGAACTCAACACTATCTTCAGACATAAGCGATTTCGATAAATTTTTCAACTCGCGGTTGACCCTTTCATCATGACTACACCCTATCAACAATAATTTTATGTTTTTAATTCTCGACTCAAGATATTTTATGGATTTTATCGCGGTATCCAGCCCTCGATGAAAGCCAAAACTACCTACATAACTAACCACAAAACAGTCTCTATATTTATTTAATATTTCCGTTTCAAACTGGATGTTCTGGAAATGATCTATATCTACCGTATTAGAAACCACCTGAATTTTTGAACCATTAATTCCCCATGCTTCAAGCATTTCCTTGGCTTCTTCAACAACTACCAATATTTTATCAACATCAGATAGACATTTTACCCCCTGCTTTTTCCACCTCTGGGGGCTTAAAAATATTCTCTCTTTAATAGGTCTTTGAAAGCGGGTGGCTAACGCAACGGGATAATTTGCTTCAAATAAATCTGCAACGACCGGTATTTGTCGAGTTTTAGCGGCAATCAGGCAAGTTCTTATTAACGGAAAATCAACCACGTGCAATATATCAATGTTGAAATTTGTTATGAACTTTTCCAGTTGCTCTACCCAGAATTTATCGCGCAGGGTGAGCAGGAACCTTACATAGTTTAATTTTTCTGCTAAGAATTCATTTTGAATAATCCTGCGAACCGTTATTCCCTCTATTTTTTCTTCCGGTTTTTTTTGATTATTTATGTTCCAGGCCAGTATAAATAGCTTATGACCTGCCCTGATGAGAGCTCGCGCCTCCTTTTCCACCCTAATATCGGGGGGAAAGGCATTTTTTAACACTATCCCAATATTACTCATAATATAACAATTGGTTAAGACCCAACTCTGGTGAGTCATATTCAGAAAATACGTTAACTCCAATTCGCAGAAGATATAAGCACAAGTTCTCTTTTTGTGCTGAAACCCCAGCTACTTGAGATTAATTGTTAAGCTGAAAAATAACTTGCGACAGCCTCCAGAATCTGTTTACTTGCCGTTCCATCCCCGAATAAGTCTTGCTTGTTGGCCATTTTGTCATACTCCTGCCGATCATTCAATAAGGTTTGCGCCGCTTCTACGATCATATCATAAGTAGTTCCCACCAGGCGGGCTATTCCAGCATTTACTGCTTCCATCCTTTCGGTATTCTCACGTATTACTAAAACCGGTTTTCCCAGCGCAGTGGCTTCTTCTTGAATCCCACCGGAGTCGGTTATAATAAAATAAGCCCTGTGCATCAACATTGCAAAGGAATCATAAGGCAATGGTTCCAGCAGTTTAGTTCCGGCTAAGCCCTGCAGTATAGGAAAAACTACGTTCCTCACTTGTGGATGGGGATGAACCGGATAGACGATAACTATATCTTCATTTTTTTCGGATATTTTTTTCAGTGCGTTACAGATATTGGATAAGGGAGCACCCCAGTTCTCACGGCGATGAGCAGTTACTAAAATAACACGCTTATCGCTATTCAATATTCGCTCATCAAGGCCAGCGCAAGAGCTTCGGGATGAATTGCTCATCCAGATTATTGAATCTATAATCGGGTTGCCTGTTTGAAATATGTGCTCTGCGGGAATTCCTTCCGCTAGTAAGGTAGTGGTGTTGCTGCTGGTGGGAGAAAAATGTAAATCAGCCAATTTAGTAATTAAGCGGCGGTTGATCTCCTCCGGGAAAGGATTATACTTATTATCAGTTCGCAAGCCCGCTTCAACGTGTCCTACCGGCACCTTATTATAAAAGGCAGCCAGGGCGCCCATGAAAGCAGTGGTAGTATCTCCCTCAACAAGTACCATGTCCGGGGTATCCCTTTCAATTAATTCTGATAACCCCACTAGGGATTTTTGAGCTACCTGGCATAAACTCTGATTGGAACTCATTATATTAAGATCGTAATCCGGACGGATGGCGAATAATTGCAATAGCTCATCAAGCATCTCACGGTGCTGGGCGGTTGAAACGACCTGCGGCATAAACCTCGCATCCGCTTGCATCAGACGGATAATTGGAGCCATTTTAATTAATTCAGGTCTGGTTCCGATAATGATAAAAACCTTTAATTGCTTCATCTGGTCGCTCACCTTTATGATGGAGATAGGCCCTGGGGCCGAATATTTTTGTCAACTCTCTCGTAATTTAAAGTACAGAATCAATTTTGCAACACCCTTTTAAAGTTTGGCAGAAAGAATCAAAATTTTTCTTAAGTCTTTTGTGAAAGACGAATACTTGATATTCCAGGTATAGTAACAAAAGGGGAATAAAGTATAGCTTTTGACAAAGACTAAGCCGGGCTTTGAATAATGTTCTAAAAGTGTATCCAAATATTATAGACACGAACTTTATTCTCGCTGGTAATGATTGCGGTTTGTACTTTTTGGCGGATAAATATGTCTTTCTTTGATAAAAAGCGGTATGATTTGTGCCCGCTATTTCCTGGTCAAGCAAAAATTCTAATAGAAGCAGGGGATCGCATGCCCAGGTTAAGCCGGTAGAAACCACTTTATCAAATACCAGACTCAATTTATGTGTTCTGAATAGAGCATAAAACCATGCACCTTGAACCGAAAACATGGTCTTCCGAATTCTACGTATTGTTCCATAGCCGTTAAGACATGGAAATTCATGAGTTGAAAGCACTGACTTATCCGGCAATATTTTTATAACTTTTGGACAACTCACCTCGTAGTTGTTATTTTCCATTAATATCTTAAGTAACTCGCTTACATAATTTTTATCCCATAGATCATCATGTGCCGCCCACATAAAGTATTTTCCCCGGGCCCTGGTCAGCACAAAACGGAGATTCTTCATCATTCCAATGTTTTGATTGTGACGATATAAAACAATACGTTCATCCTGCTTTGCATATTCACCTAATATCTCCCAAGTGCCATCAGTTGATGCATTGTCAGAGATAATCAGTTCAAAGTTTTCATAATACTGTGCCAGAATGGAATCAATGGCTTCCCTGATAAAGGTCTCACCATTAAAAACCGGCATACCGATGCTTACAAGTGGCTTTTCTGTGTTGGTAGCGGAAAGCTTCTGATCACCCATTAATTATTTCCTTATTTTTACCAATATTTTTCATAAAAAGCTCATGTAAAATATGAAATAATTGTGGGGCGCCCATTAATAGATAACACAAAGCGATATATGCTTTTCCCCGCAGATTTGCCCGCTTATAATCCTCTTGTAACCTGGCTACAATGTTTGGAGTCACTATGTTTTTGATTTTCCCCCAGATATATGGAGTGGGGCATTTTTTGCAAATGACCTCAGTGGAAGGATCGATTTCAATATGAGTAAACCCCATGCCGTCATCCAATTTGAAGGTAGCGTCTTTATTCGTCTTTCTGGTTATATTACGCGCTAAAACATATTTGGTATTGTTCATGATGGAACAGATATGTTTGTCCTTCGACCAGTTGTCAAAATCATGGTCTTCATACACTATCCCACAACAGGGGGATACACTGCCATTTGGGTTATGAACAATCGCACCATACAGCCAGCTACATGTTCTCTCGAAGGTAAATGATTCCATAATCTTATCATATATACTTAATGACTTGTTTGAAGGCCCCTCTATTTTTGTACCGGCATCTTTTGGCGGTATATAGGAATAGTCAACCGTGAAAAGATCAAAACCGATAGTTTCAGCAAGCTTTTGTGCCTCTGCTACAGTATCTTCATTATGTTTAAAGACATGATATGGCAAATGCAATAGGGGCGTTTCTTTGTTAAGCTGCTTTTTGTATTTTGCTATTTTCTTAACATTAGAGACGACAAGCTCGAAATCCCCTCCCCGGCGATATTTGGCGTAACTTTCCTGATCAACACCGTCTAAACCGACCACCAGATAATGTAAGCCGCTTTTTACTAATTCCTGAGCAAATTCATCACTCATTTTAAAAGACAGGTTGCTGCTTATACGTACATTAATCCCTTTTTGAGAAGCGTAATTAATCATCTTAATACTGTCTTTATGTAACAGCGGTTCACCCCAGTTGAAAAAATATAGATACATCAAATAGGGTGAAAGCTCATCGATGATTTCACAGAATCGGGGGTAAGAAAGTGTTGTTTTCTCCCGCGAATCCAGTTTCATTCCCGTCGGGCACGCAGGACAGTGAAGATTGCAGGCGGAGGTGGGTTCTATAACGGCTAATATCGGATAATTAAAAATCCTACTGGTTCTTAAAGCCATCGCCAGCCTGAATTTAAGAATGTTCAGGTATGAACGGAAAGGAAATTTTGGAGACTCAGTCATTTAAGTGAAGTTTTTCTTTAATAAAGTTTTTAAGTTGATAGTACTATAGTATTTTTTCTGCTTTTTTGCCGATTCTTAATTTTGCAATAATATCCTTAAAAAACAAGAAGATAGTCTCCCGGAGTTCATTCCCCATTATCGAGTATGCGCTAATCAGAAAAATTATGGTGGCCACGATATATGCCGTAGCCAGATAAGGGATTGAGAACCCATTATAAAATTCTAAAACATTCCATGCCGCCGCATAAATTAAACCCGCCAGACCAAAGAGCTTAAATACCTGAAGATACCAATCCTTTACAGAGATATTGAGACATTCGTTACATACCCTGGGAGCAAAATACGCATAAGAAAAGAGGTTTAAAGTTATATATGTGGCGGCGGCACCCAATATCCCTATAAAATATATCAGCATGATATTTATTGGGAGTATGAACAACATATATATATTTTGTTTTATGGAAATCTCAGGTTTTCCTGTAGCAATTGAAACATGATATAAGGTGGCCAGAGTTGCATTCATATAAGAACCAATACTTAACAGAGTAATCGGCCAAAACATGCTTGAAGCCACTTTCGCATCAAAGATATAAGTAAATAAAGGGAATACCGCATAAGGGAAAACGGCAAATATGGGCACCATTATAAAACAAAGCAATTCGTGTACTTTTTTATATTGTGATAGTAATTGTTCTTCTTCTCCTGTACTATGTAACGCCGAAAATGATGGGAAAACGGCAGTACCGACTGAATTTAAGATAATACCGGCTTTGGTAACCAGGCTATATGCAATACTGTAATAACCAAGTATACTGACCGGCAAAAAATAACTGACGGCTATCCTGTCTATCCTCCAGTTTATCATTGACAGACCGGTAACCGCCATCATTTTTGAGGTAAAGTCTTTAATCCTTTTGAATACCTTATGCGAGTATGCGGGGACAAAGGAGCGGGTTGGAAAAAAATTAAACAAAATTAATGAAGTGGCCAGAATCGGTAACAGGGTACTTGCAGCCATCCAACAAACCAAATGCAGTACATTTCCGCCATATTTAAGGATTAAGATAATCCCCAACTGCTTTAGCGCTTCAAAAGAAACATCTATTATATTAGTAAACTCCATCCGTTGTATACCCCTGATAAGGCTGGAGTAAAATGAACTCGGGATGGCAAGCAGGGATGAAATGCCTAAAATTTGCAGAATGGTGGTAGCGGTTTGGTGGTCCATTTCGCTTAAATTTATCCACTTTTCAACCAGAAGCGGGGCGGCAAAGTAAACGCCAATCGAGAAAACCAGAAAAACAGACCAACAAAATATAGACCAGGTTCGTATTAAATCATGTATGTATTCAGGATCTATTTCATAATAAGATGAAACTTCACGAACAGTACTGGCATAAATACCCTTTGTAAGGATACTACAAAGGATAATATACATAGTTGAAACAAAATAAATAACACCCAGTACCTCTTCCCCTAACCTTTTGTAAATATATTTCACCGAGACAAGGCTCAAGATCAGGAGCAGCCCCTGGCCCACTAAATTATATAGCGTGTTTTTAGCAACTCGAGACATGAATGTTTATCTGCGCCTCAGGTAGGCTCCCGGCCAATGGGTAATGTTTTCGGTAAGTGCACTTTCATTGAAGGGCCAGACAGGTTGTTCAATTACAAAACCAGGATGTGTTTTTGCGAAGTCTAAAGCGGCCTGAGTGGGGTTGTCAAGCTTCCACTCCGGCTTGCCGCGGGGCACATCATATAGATACTTCATAGAACCGTCAGTGGCCACTATGTAAGAGCCGGGGGTTACCAGCGCATGATATGCCTCAAGCTCAGCCAGAACATGCTGTTTGGTATGGCAGGAGTCCAGGATTACCAGTATGGTTTCGCCCGACCCGATAAATGCCTTTACATTATTCACTGTTTCAGGGTCGGTGGAACTTCCCTCCAGAAGGGTTATATAGGGAAACAGCTCATGAGCTTCTATGGCCTTGCGGTTATGGGGGCGGATTTCTATGTCTATGCCGATAACCCTGCCCTTATCTATTGCCTTACATAAACTGGCATAATAGATTAAAGATCCGCCGTGGGCGATTCCGGTTTCGATTATTACATCCGGCTTTATGCGGTAGATAACCTCCTGAATCCTTAGCATGTCCTCGGGCAACTGTATGATGGGACGCCCCAGCCAGCTGAAAGTATAAGGATACTTCTCGTTCCAGCCGACCTTTAACCATATATGTGAAATAAGTTCGAGGGCCTTCTTGGAATAAAGAGGGATTTCCTCCTCCGCCCTTTTATTACAAAGAGTCAGCAATTTTTTTTCGGTGTCTATAGTAAGTTTCACTTATCAGTTTCCTTCTATTTTTTTATGGTATTCTTTAAATATGGGCGCTAGAAATAGTTGACAAATATTTTTCCAAGGCATCACGCCACGGCGGTAATTCTATACCCAAGGCCTTTGCTTTTGTATTTGCCAGCACCGAATAAAGCGGCCGCCGCATCCCATCACTCAGGCCCTGTCTATCTACCGGGTTGACTTTAACTTTCAGGCTCAAAATCTCATATATCGCTTTGGTGAATTCATACCAGGTACACTCGCCATTGTTTACCAAATGATATATTCCAGCTTCAGCCTGGGGATGGGCGATCAATTGTAAAACGGCTTTGCTTAAGTCAGGGGTGGATGTAGGACATACCCGCTGATCGCAACCCATATCAAGGACATCGCTGCGGCGGGCATCCGCTAACCGTTTGCTGATGAAGTTTCCTCCTTTGGAAGCAGACCCCGATTTCCCATACAGTCCGCAGGTTCTGATTACTATTGATTGTTGAGGCGCTGTTGATAAAGCGGCAAATTCCCCCGCCAGTTTGCTGATTCCATAAACCTGCAAAGGGGTGGGCCTGTCGCTTTCGGTATAGGGCATTCTTTTCTCCCCCCCGAAAACATAATCGGTACTTATGGTTACAAATCTCGCTCCAATCTTGTTGCATATTTGGGCTAAATCCCTTACAGCAATACAATTTACTCTGAACGCAGCCTGATATTCAGTTTCACACAGAGCAAGATTGTGGAAGGCCGCTGTATTAATAACTACATCCGGTTTATATGAAATAATTTGTTCCAGATTCTCAGAATCGCATATATCCAACTGGCTTCGACCAGGCGCCAGAATTTCATGTTCTGCTGAACCGTTTTTAAGGATATCCCCACCCAACTGACCAGTTTTGCCAATCAGTAATATTTTCACAGTTGCTGGTTCTCCACCGTTCTGCAATAAGAATAAAGCTTGTCTTTATCGGAAATTATGGGATTAGTAATCGGCCAGCTTATCATGAAAGCCGGATCGTCCCATCTTACTCCCCTGGCACACTCCGGATGGTAGAACTCAGACATCTGATAATAAACCACGCTGTTGTCTTTTAAGGTTTGAAAGCCGTGAGCAACCCCCCTTGGTATGTAGAGCAGCCTATGGTTTTCAGCGGTTAGCTCAACGGTCACCCACTGGCAATATGTAGGAGAAGCAGGACGCAAATCCACGATAACATCATAAAGCGAACCAGCCGTACAACTGACCAGCTTGGTTTCCTCATGAGGCGAGGCTTGATAATGTAATCCCCTTAAGGTTCCCCGTTTGTGATTAAATGAGATATTGCATTGAACAAAACAGGAGACAAGGCCCTGCCCTTCAAATTCCTGCCGGCAGAAACTGCGCGCAAAAAACCCTCTTTTATCCTCAATAGGTTCAATGTCAATAACATAAGCCCCTTTAAGCCTTGTTTCTGTGAATATCATCTTTGGTAATATAAATCCTAAATTATTTGAAGTTTGGGAATTGGAATTACAAATTTACCTCCCCATTCCCGGATATGTTTCATTTGCTCCATTATTTCATCTTTAATATTCCAGGGCAGGATAAACAGATAATCCGGCTTTGTCTGTTTTATCCTGTCGGGCGCTTCAACAGGGATATGACTTCCCGGGAGAAAATGTCCTTGTTTATGAGGGCTTCTATCCACCGTGTAATCCAGGAAATCGGTTCTGATGCCGCAATAATTCAGCAGGGTATTACCCTTAGCCGGGGCGCCGTAACCTACAATGGTTTTCCCTTCTTCCTTGGCCTGAATCAGAAAATTAAGAATCTCCCGCTTAGCCGCTTTAACTTTCTCATTGAAATTCAGATAATGCTCTATATCGGTATAGCCTGCCTTGTCTTCTCTTTTTCTCAGCTCTAAAACCTGTTCGGAAACGTTTTTGCTTTCATCTGATTGATGTTTTGCGTAAATTCTCAAAGAACCCCCGTGAGTGGGCAACTCTTCCACATCGAAGATGGTAAGTTCATGAGCTGCAAAAACCTTTCCAACTGTCAGGAGTGAGAAATAAGAGAAGTGTTCATGATAGATAGTATCAAACTGGACTTCCTCCACCAGCCGTACAAGATGTGGAAACTCCATAGTAATTACTCCTGCCGGTTTTAGCAGAATCTTTAATCCTTCCACGAAGTCATTGAGTTCCGGCACATGAGCCAACACATTGTTCCCCAATAAAAGGTCTGCCGATTTCCCCTCTGATACTAATCGCTTAGCGGTCTGTACCCCAAAAAAAACCTCTTCTGTGGGAATCCCTTTTATTTTGGCCGCTTCCGCCACATTATGCGCCGGTTCAATCCCTAATACCGGCACCCCTCTTTCCACGAGGTATTGAAGCAGATAGCCATCGTTACTGGCAATTTCCACCACAAATGATTCATGATTAATACCAAGACGCCCGGTCATTTTATCGACATAATTTTTAGCATGTTTTAGCCAGGTATCCGAATAAGAAGAAAAATAGGCATAATCGCTAAAAATATTCTCAGGACTTCCAAATTCTTCCAGTTGAACCAGAAAACAATGTTGGCAGATATACACTACCAATGGATAGAATGGCTCCATCCGGTATAGCTGCTCCTTGGTGAGATAAGCGTTGGATAAAGGCGACGAACCCAGCGAGAGTAAAACGTGCTTAAGTTCTGTGCTGCAAAATCGGCATTGCATGCTGGCTTACTCGTGTTGTTTGATGGACTGTTCGTAAGCTTGAATCTGATCCAGGGTAATTTGGTACATATTCTGGCGATTAAGCTGTGCCTGATACCAGCTAATGGTTTTTTCCAAGGCTTGATCCAGATTCCACTGCGGCGACCAGCCCAGTTTTGACTTTGCCTTGGAGCAATCCAGTTTCAGGTAATTGGCTTCATGGGGCTGCTTTTCTGTATCAACCTTCCAACTGGCTTTTTCTCCCCACAGCCCGATTATACGTTCTACTATCCAGTTAACCGGCTTGACATCAAAATCGCTTTGCCCGAAATTCCAGCCTCCTGAAAACTTAAGACTGCCTTGATGGAGTTTTATGGTTAATAAAAGATACCCATAAAGTGGTTCAAGCACATGCTGCCAGGGACGGATAGCCTCAGGATGACGAATAATTACAGGGTTGTTTTTCTGTAGCGCTTTAATGCAGTCGGGTATAAGCCGGTCTGTTGCCCAATCACCGCCGCCAATGACGTTGCCTGCCCTGACGGAAGCCACGGCTACCCCATGATTTTCATAATCTTCCGGATTGAAAAATGATTTTGTATAAGCAGTAGTTACTAATTCCGCACAGCCCTTGCTTGAACTATAGGGGTCATATCCCCCCATCGGGTCATTTTCTCTATACCCCCAAACCCACTCACGGTTTTCATAGCATTTATCACTGGTCACATTAACGATAGCCCGCACCGATGACAACTGACGGCAGGCTTCCAGTAAGTTGGCCGTTCCCATTACATTTGTGCGGTAAGTCTCCAGCGGTTCCTTATAGGCATACCTTACCAAAGATTGTGCCGCCAGGTGAAAGACGATTTCCGGCTGAAATTTCTTGAGGACCCCGGATAATTCTTCAAATTTGGTAACATCGCCGGCAACATAAGTGGTTTTAGCTTCCAGGTTGCAGATTTTAAAGAGGCTGGGGTCTGTGGGAGGTGGCAGGGCAAACCCGATTACATCAGCCCCGAGTTTAGTTAACCAGATGGAAAGCCATGAGCCCTTAAAACCAGTATTTCCAGTAATTAAGATGCGCTTGCCGCTATAAAAACCGTTAAACATCCATCACCAAATCTTCCACTCTGCTTTATTTTGATCCCACAGTTTATTGAGGTATTCCATGTCCCGGATGGTATCCATACAAGCCCAGAAGCCGCTCTGTTTATAAAGCATAAGCTGACCTTCCCCGGCAATTTTTTCCAATGGACCGAACTCAAAATCACAGTTGTCCTCATCACTAAGATAATCTAAGATACGTCTATTAAAAACAAAGAATCCACCGCTAATATATTCCGAGCTGTTTTGTGGCTTTTCGCTGAAGCTTTCTACCTGATTGCCGTTTATTTTTAATTCACCAAAACGTGAGGCCGGATTAACCCCGGTTACGGTAGCTAATTTCCCATGACTATTGTGAAAAGCCATGAGTGACGGGATGTGTATATCAGCTATCCCATCCCCATAAGTCAGCATAAATTGATCGCCGTCTATATATTTCTCCACTCTTTTTATTCGAGCCCCTTTCAGGGCTTTGGCTCCCGTGTCCGCTAAAGTAATCCGCCAATCTTTTTCCCCATAACGATCATCATGTATTGTTATATTCTTACTATCGCCAAGGGTTATAGTAAAATCATTATTCAGCAGTTCATAATGATAAAAATATTCCTTTATTATATCTCCCTTATATCCCAGGCAAAGGATAAAATCGTTGAATCCATAGTGGGCATATATTTTCATAATATGCCATAAAATGGGTTTGCCACCTACTTCAACCATCGGCTTAGGACGAAACTCCGTTTCTTCTCTAAGCCGGGCGCCTAAGCCGCCGCAAAGGATTACTACTTTCATCTCAATACCTTTCCCCAACACTTTTAGCTTAAAGTACCCCCTGAGGCAAAGCTGCTCCAAATGGCGTTTTATGGCCCAAACACTTTCTGTACCCGTTGTTTATCAATAACTAAAACCTACCTGATCTGTTTATCGGAATCTTACCAAAATCGCTTCCCTTACGCAAGTCCAAAAAACAGGTAAGGTTCCCCCCTTTTTTGTAAGCATAGCAGTTAATCATTCATTATTAATCAAATCATGTTTCATATCCACCGCGCAAAGCCGCTTATACTCAAACCAAAACTTACGCTTCCCCTTGCAGCCAGAACCAGCCTGCTTGCCAGCAGCATACTTTCCCACAGTCTTATTATTCAACTCCCAGGTGGTGTATATTAGTTACCTGTATATTATATCAGGTATATCGGGTTATTACAATTAGATATTAACAACATTTTGCCTAATACCCCCTTATGGGCAACACTCCCTCAATGAAGATGGAATGTCTATTCTGGGAAATACTTGCCACCCATCACTATTTCGTGTAATATACCATCTTGTTGTTATGTTAAGTTTAACCATATTTAACAAGGTGGGTCAAGTTGAGCACGATCAGATATTTGGGTATGGAGGTAGAACGTAGTCTGGCAGAGGGCTGCCC
>JAJRUS010000010.1 GCA_024277675.1 bacterium
GATAAAGATAAAGCGTTTGTGGTGGCAAAAAACAAGGAAGCCGACCAAGCCGATATAGTTGAACTGCTGGTCGAATCCAAGGCTGAGATATTATTAAATTACCTGCCGGTGGGATCGGAGGAGGCTGCCAGGTTTTATGCCGAGTGTTGTCTTTTAGCGGGAGTAGCCTTTATAAACTGTATGCCGGTATTTATTGTCAGTAATCCTGAATGGGCAGCCCGTTTTAAAGAAAAAAATATTCCTGTTATCGGCGACGATATAAAGTCTCAGATCGGCGCCACCATTACCCACCGGGTACTGTCAGCCTTGCTTGAAAGCCGGGGGATAAGCCTGGAGAGAACCTATCAGTTGAATATTGGCGGCAATACCGATTTTTTAAATATGCTGGATCGGAGCCGCTTGAATTCCAAGAAGAAATCAAAAACCGATTCCGTCCAATCTGTACTGAAAACGCCCCTGAAAGCGGATGACATTCAAATCGGCCCCAGCGATTATATAATCTGGCAGAAGGACAATAAAATCTGTTATATCAGGATGGAAGGCACCGCCTTTGGCGGAGTCCCCATAAATCTGGAATTGCGGCTGTCGGTTGAGGATTCCCCCAACTCCGCCGGCGTAGCCATAGATGCCATAAGGTGTTGCAAGTTAGCCTTAGACAGAGGTATCGGCGGGGCGCTCTACTCTCCCTCCGCCTATCTTATGAAGTATCCCCCCCAACAGTTACCCGATGATGAAGCCAAACGCCGCATGGAAGAATTCATCAGCGGGAAAAGACCGGCCTGAACCTTAACCCAAATACTGCTTAAAAAATCAGAGTCTTAAGGGTTTATTATATTATAACTAAAGTATTTTCTCGGTCAGGTCATCATGCGGGGCGGGAATGATTATTTTAGTCAACAGCAGCCCCCTGGGAGCCACCAACTCGATACCGGCGGCTATGGCGGCTTCAACTTCGGCAATCTCACCGGTCAGGGTAATGTAGGCTTTACCCCCCAAACCCTTGGCCAGGCGAACCTCGATCAGGGTAATGTTAGCTGCTTTGGCGGCGGCATCGGCCGCCAGGATGCTGGCGGCAATCGAAAATGTTTCAATAATCCCCAAAGCATCCAACCCTTCCACCTCAGTAAGGGTCAATATAGCGGGTAGTACCTGTTGGTGTACATTGGCCAGGAACAACTCATCCACCACATATCCAGCGCCTACTTCCAACCCCACTGCCATTGAGGATTCAACCGGGGCCACCTCCCCCGCAATCAGCACCATATACTTACCGGGGCAAATAGGCATCGCCTCGATCAGCTTTATGGGAGCTTTTTTGAGCATGGCATCCATTACTATAATTCCACGCGCAATGCTGTTTAACTCCACCAATCCGATAGCTGGATACATAGATATAAAATCCCTATTATTATATTTATACAGATGCAGAAGGCGAGGCTGGCATATTAAGGTTACCGCATAATTAATCCAGCCCGGAGCTGGCTGGTCAGGGCATAATCTCTATAGTGGCCTGCCGCCGCAAACCGTCTAACCACTCTTGTGTGCGTTTCTTTGCTCTCTGCCTAAACAGGATGTTCTCTATTTCCTGTTTTATTTGCAGATCATTTTCCAGGTTATGTATCTTACGGTCAGTAACTTGTACCACATGGTAGCCCAGGGAGGTTTTTACTATAGTCAGCTCCCCCGGCTTCAGGTCCCATATAGCTTGCTCTAGTTCAGGCATCAGTTCGCCCCGTTTAACATAGCCCAATTCAGCCGACGGTTGACCGGTTACCCCGGCAACCTTTTTAAATAACTGCTGGAAATCAGCCCCCTGTTTTATCTGATCGACAATATCTTCAGCATGTTGCTTTATCTTAAGCTCATCTTCAGCAGTAGCGTCGGGGGTTAGCGGTAGAATAATATGACGGGCGCTTATCTCATCTTTTTTCTGGTAATCCTGCAAGTGCTGTTTATAGTATTGCTCGACTTCAGCCTGGGTAATTAATATCTTGGAACGCACTTCGGTGTTCATTAGCTTAGTGATTTTTATCTGGGAATCTATTTCCGTCTTTAATTCCTCCAGCGTGGTACCTTGTTCCAGCAAAGCCGCTGCCAGTTGTTCAACATTCTTGGCGCCGTATTGTGAAACTACATCGTTTAAAGCCGCCTGCAATTGATCTTCAGGCACCTTGATGTTTTTTTGCTGGGCCTGTTGCAACATAAGCTTTCTGCTGACAAGTTTATCCAGCAGCTTTTTATTTACCGGGGGGGTCTGTTGAGGCAGGCCCAGGGCTACCTGCTGGGTCAGGCGTTGCTCCTGTCTGACTACATCGCTCAGGGTAATAATATCTCCATTTACTACCGCTACCACACGATCTACAATTACCCCGCTAACCGGTCCAGGGTACAAACAAACCCCTAGCAGAGTTATTACAATTATGGTTAAGTATTTCGAAAATAACAAACTGCCGGCCACTACCCGATTTTTATAATATTGCTGCTTCACCAAACATCCCCCACCGCCTTTTCTATGCTACGCCACAGACATCAGGTTAGTTGTGCCGTATTTCAACAATCCTGTGGCGCAATTACCCATTAATAAAATACGGATTTATTTTAATATCGGCATCCCGCTTCAGCTTTTTCAACCAGCCGGCCAGCGCGGTAGCCACCTTTTCAGCTTTCAGCTTTTGCTTTATGGCCGCTTGAGTCTCATCCAGGGAAAGCGTCCTGGCTTCCCGTTTGTCTTCCAGTTTGAATATATGATAGCCATAGCTGCTTTTAAACACAGCGCTTATCTTCCCTTTTTTTAATGAAAAGGCCACTTCGTCAAACTCGGGCGGCATCTGCCCGCGACTGAAATAGCCCAAATCTCCACCCTTGGCTCCATCCGGGCTTAACGATTTAGCCTCAGCCAGCTTGGCAAAACTCTTTCCCCGCTTTATTTCTTTCCTGATTTCCTCAGCTTCCCATTCGGTTTCCACCATAATCTGACGCACTCTCACTTGTTCCGGTTGTTGGAATTCCGCCGGATGCGTTTCATAATATGTGCGAGTTTCTTCATCGGTCACTAATATATCAGCCGCCAATTCCTGCCGGATAAGTTTTCGGATAATTAGTTCCTGCTGCAATTCCTGCAGCCAGCCTTCATTATCCAAAATCCTGTTTTTCTGCTGCCGGTCGGCATTTTGATCCGGCGGCGGGCTGGATATATTGTTTATATATGCCGCCAATTCGGCTTTATCTACGGTCAGCCCTTGCTTATTTGCTTGCTGAAGCAGGAGTTTTTCGTCTATTAATTTTTGCAAAAATTCCTGCTGCAGGCGGGGCAGGCTTTGCTCTACCTGGGGGGGTAAACTCTGGCTATACTGAAGCTTCACCGGCAGAAAACGTTTATTTAATTCCGCCAGGCTTATCACCTCGCCATTCACCACTGCCGCCACTATATCATCCGCCGACATGGATGCCTTATCTGCCGCTGGATTATCATTCCCACAGCCGATTAACATTAACAAACAGATGCATATGATAGAATTGACTAAGATATAGTAAATTCGCCTTGGCTGATAATTTTGTTCATGCATGAGGTTGTTATTAATTATATCGGAAATTAACTTGGCACTTAAACTGCTTGTCAAGGTATAGGAAATTCTATGATCTTATTTGCTATATAATCAGTCCGGGTCGTATTTTTTCAGCTTTTGCCACAGCGTAGAGCGCGATATGCCCAGGATGTCGGCGGCCGCTGATTTATTGCCGTTAGTTTTCTGTAACACACAGTTTATATAAGAATGCTCCAGCTCCTCCAACGATTTATCGGCTGAATCCATCAAGGGGGTTAGCTCATCGGCGGCCGGCAGCTGTTTGTCTAATTCCAACGGCAGGTTATGGGGCTCAATCAGCTCCCCATCGGTCAATATCACCGCTCGCTCAACCGCATTTTTAAGCTCTCTCACGTTTCCCGGCCAGGCATAATCAGTCAGCATTTTCCGGGCTGCCGGCGAGATAGCGGTTATGTTTTTCCTGAACTCCCGATTAAAGCCGTAGATAAAATGTTCGGCCAGCGGAATTACATCTTCAATCCGCTCTCTCAAGGGGGGCAACTCCACCAGCATCACCTTTAACCGATAATATAGGTCTTCCCTGAACTCTCTATCCTGGGCCATGGCGAAAAGATCACGGTTGGTGGCCGCTACCACCCTTACATCTATCTTTATATCCCGCAGGTCTCCCACCCGGCGCAGGGTTTGGTTCTCTAAAATTTGCAGCAATTTAGGCTGTAGGCTTAACTTCATCTCACCGATTTCATCTAAGAATACGGTGCCCCCGTCGGCGTGTTCAAACAAGCCCTTTTTATCTTCCCTGGCATCGGTAAATGCGCCCCGCTTGTGGCCGAACAGCTCACTTTCCATCAAGGTTTCCGAGATGGTGCTGCAATCTATTTTAACCAGTGGTTTTTTATTTCTATCGCTCTTATTATGAATAAATTGGGCAATAAGCTCTTTGCCGGTGCCGCTTTCTCCCTGAATAAGCACTGAAGTGTGCGGGGTACCGGCCACCCGCTCCACCATCTCAAACACCTGCTCCATTTTAGGATGCCGGCTGACCAGCGGCTGTCCCCCTGTCCGCTCCTGCTGTTCGCGGCGCAGATAGGCTACCTCATCCCTCAAATTGCGGGTTTCCATGGCTTTACGCAACACCAGAATCATCTCATCCAGCATAAAGGGTTTATTTATATAATCATAAGCCCCCAGCTTCATGGCCCGCACCGCCGCCGCCACATCCCCGAAAGCGGTCATCATAATAACCAATACCGTTTGGTCCACCTGCCTGATTTTTTCCAGTATTTCGATGCCATCCATGCCGCCGGGCAATTTAACGTCCAGCAGGATTAAATCAAAATTATCGTGTGTCCAGAGCTTGATAGCCTGCTCCCCGGAATCCACCGCCTGAACCTCAAAACCTTTCTTGGACAGGTTTTCAGCCAGCGATAGCCTCAAGGTTTCTTCATCCTCTACAATTAAAAGCCTGGTCTTCATTATTGACCCTGATTAACAATGTTTTTTACTTTATAAGTATCCATATTTTAACCTGATTAAAGCCGGATTGATGCATAAATTTTGTGTTGTCAATACTCACTCGTATTAAGCTTACCTCCCACCAAGGTCAGAACCGGCAGCCCTTGAAGCTCCGCCCCCTGGAAGGGAGAGTTTTTACTCTTGGATTTAAAGCCGGCAATATCCAGCTTGAAGCGTTTATCCAAATCAATGATAGTAATATCAGCCTCCGCCCCTACATTTAAGGTTCCCTTATCCAAACTTAAGATACGGGCGGGATTGATGGTCAGTCTGGCGATAACATCCATAAGCGGCATAGCCTTAGAGTGCACCAACCTGGTAAGTGAAAGCGGCAGCAGCGTCTCTAAGCCTATTATGCCGAAGGGGGCATAATTATATTCCGCTTCCTTCTCGGCGCTGGTATGAGGCGCATGATCGGAGGCAATAACATCGATAGTGCCGTCTTTTAGTCCTTCAATTATAGCCGCTACATCTTCGGCGGTTCTTAGGGGCGGGTTCACTTTGGTATTAGTGTCAAAGTTGCGTACCACCTCATGGGTCAGACTGAAATGATGCGGGGTAGCCTCAGCGCTAAGCTTGATTCCCCTGGCCTTGGCCTGCCTGATCAGTTCAACCGAACCGGCGGTACTCACATGAGCAATATGCAGCCTGGCGCCGGTAAGCGCCGCCAATGAAATATCGCGGGCCAGCATAGTCTCCTCGGCCAGCGCCGGCATACCCTCCAACCCCAGCATGGTAGATATTAAGCCCTCATGCATCACCCCCTGTGGCGCAAGATCGGCATCCTGGCAATGGCAGATAACCAGCATATCCAGCATGGAGGCATACTCCAGCGCCCGCCGCATTACTTCAGTATTTTTAACCGAACAACCATCATCCGAATAGGCCACTGCCCCGGTCGCCTTTAACTCTCCCATCTCAACCAGTAACTTCCCCTGTTGCCCCTGGGTAACGCTGCCCACCACATAAACATTACAGTGGCCGGTCTTTCTGGCCTGGCTGTATATAAATTCGGTAACCGCTTGATTATCGTTAACCGGGTTGGTGTTGGCCATACAGGCTACGCTGGTTATGCCGCCGTTTACCGCCGCCTTAGTTCCACTTGAAATGGTCTCTTTATCCTCCCGACCCGGTTCCCGCAGATGCGTATGCATGTCGATCAAGCCGGGCACTACCAGTTTCCCTTGCGCCGGAATCAGCTTGGCTCCGGTCGGCGGATCTATATCGGGAGACAATTGGGCTATGCGCCCCTTTTCCACTAACACATCCAGCACCCTATCCAGCCCCTGAGCAGGATCAATAACCCGCCCGCCGCAAATCAGCAGTTTCAAATGTCGACCCCTCCCAAAAGCAGATATATAAGCGCCATTCTCACCGCCAACCCATTGGTTACCTGCTCTAAAATCACCGAATATGGCCCGTCGGCCACCTCAGGATCAAGCTCAACTCCCCGGTTTATGGGGCCCGGATGCATAATCAACACATCCGTTTTGGCAGCTTTTAACTTCTCCAGATTTAAGCCGAACAGCTTGGAATACTCTCGCAACGATGGGAAAAACCCCCCATGCTGGCGCTCTAGTTGAATCCTGAGTATCATCAGCACATCAGCCTTGGGGATTACCTCGGCCAATCGATAACTTACGCTAACTCCCAACTGCTCGATATAGGGCGGAATTAGAGTCTTAGGCCCCACCACGGTCACCTTAGCCCCCATTTTAGTCAGCGCCCAGATATTTGAACGGGCTACCCGGCTGTGGGTAATATCCCCTACGATAGCTACCTGCAAGCCTGCTATGTCACCCTTTTTTTCCCTGATGGTCAACAAATCCAGCATGGCTTGTGTCGGGTGTTCATGCGCCCCGTCACCGGCATTGATTACCGAACAATCCAGCAGACTTGCCAGCATATGCGGGGCGCCGGGCGCCGGATGGCGGATTACAATGATATCGGGCTTCATGGCCTCCAGGTTACAAGCGGTATCCTTTAAACCCTCACCTTTCAGCACACTGCTTGAGTTGGTGGAAATATTTACCACGTCGGCGCTCATTCGCTTACCGGCTATTTCAAATGAAGTGCGGGTACGGGTGGATACTTCGTAGAAGAGATTGATGATGGTCTTGCCGCGCAGGGTAGGGACCTTTTTGATATCTCTTTGGGAAATTTCCTTTAACGACTCAGCCGTGGATAAAATAAGTTCTATCTCAGGTACAGTCAACTGTTTAATTTCAAGGAAATCCTTACTGTTCAGCAACATATAACCTCTTGCACATTACCACTTTTTGGCGGTTGGATCTTTAAGCTTTACCACCTTATAATGTTTAAGTCCCTCATCTATAATCAACTTAATGGTTTCATCAACTGTAGTGGGAATTTCACAGCCCACATAATCGGCCTTTATAGGGAGTTCCCGGTGCCCGCGGTCGATCAAAACCGCCAATTCAATCGCCCGTGAACGCCCCAGGTCCATCAGCGCATCCAGCGCCGCCCGGATGGTGCGCCCGGTATATAACACATCATCTACCAGGATTACCTTTTTATCAGCCACCGCAAAGGGAACCTGAGTGGTACAAAGGATGGGCCGGTTGGGAGTGACGCTTACATCATCGCGATAAAGGCTGGTGTCTATAGTGCCCACCGGAAGCTCAACCCCCTGGTGCTGCTTGATCCTGGATGCAATCAACTGCGCCAGATACCGCCCCTTGGTGCGAATACCCACTAAGCCCAGGTTATCAATACCCTTATGCTGTTGGATAATCTGCCGGGATATATGCTCCAGGGCTTTATCCACCGCCGCCTTATCCATGACTAGCTTTTCCATCGACAAGCTTTCTTAATATATGGTAATCAGTTAGTCTACAATTTCAGTATCATTAATTGTTTTCATTTGAGTTATAAATATTTTCCATATTGTCAGATGTTAATTCTTCTTTTTAAATAGTAATCCGGATGCCTATGTTGATGGGCAATTGCTGTTATTATGATTTTATCTTCTTCAGTCTTTTTTGGACACTATTAAGGCTAACCGCTTTTATTTTACCCGTTTTGTAGGCGGCATAACGTACCTCAGATTCAGCTACCCACGCTTTTTCAATTTCAGGATCAGGTTTATCAAGGCTTTTCAGAATCACTTCAACAAGCTGAATTCTCTCAAGGGGATTTAATCGTAAAGCCTTTTTCTGCAACTCTTTGCTAATCATAACACCCTCCGCTTATAACCATTATACCATAATTTAGTTCGGCTTCAGGATGATAGAACTTACCCCGCTCTCCTTTAGAAAAATCGTACTCTTTTTTCATAGGGTGTTAGACTACCTCAACCCTAAATATTTTCTAATATGTTTTGCTAAGCTGTTATCAATCTCCTTATGCCTTGGAACTGGCTGTTTATTACCAGTAGCAGAGTTTATATAAATATCGTGCCTTGCTCCAGGCCTCAATAAAACACATCCGCCTTTCAAGAGATGACGGATAAACTCTTTTCGCTTCATATAACAACTTCTTTCAGATTGTGTTCTTCAGGTACATCATCCATAGCCATTAATAGATAGGCATCCTTAATATTTTCTTCTAACTCATCAAGAGTCTCCCCCTGGGTCATGATTTCAGGATGCTCAAGCAGCTTTCCCAGCCAATATTTATCGCCCTTCCAGTAAATCATGGTCATTTTTGTATTCACCATTCTTCCTCCTGTAGGTTGGGTTAGAGGAACGAAACCCAACAACTAATCGCTTTTTGTTGGGTTTCATTTTATTCAACCCAACCTACCGTTACTCACCACCAAGATGTTGTTTCGTACTCAAACTCAAAAATTTTAATATTTGGGTCATTTCTATAAGTTTCAATCAATTTCTCTGTCATTTTCCATCCTACCGAACGCTTTCCTTTCGGGAAAAGTTCTAACAGATGTTTTTGAGATATTATAAAAGCGTAGACTTTATTGCCTTCATCAACAACTACAGCAAAATATGGAATACAATTAAATGCCTTACAAGCATTTTCCGCTTTTTTAAAATTATCATTTGGTATGCTTACATATTGGCCCTCTGTTCCTGTACTTCGAGAGCGGGACTTGACCGAAATACCCATTAACTCATCAGTGTGTGGATTTAGAGCAATAATGTCAATTCCCGTATGGTCAACTAAAGCACATTCAAAACCATATTTGGACAACCAATATAGAACTAGGCATTCTCCAAAATCACCTGTAATTTTTGAGTGTCTTGTGCTTTTATTTACATCCATTTGTCTGTTTAGGGCTCTAATTCGGATATAGCTTGCTCAAACGGTATCCCTTTCTCCCCTTTTGCTGCCTGTTTCGCTTCCCTTAAGTCACGTAAGTCCTCATAATCATGCATGATTTCTGCTAACGCCCTGAATTCATCATATGGCCTCATTTTTACTTTATCCACTCTTCCTTGCTTAAACCCGACTGTTCAATCATGCTTTTCATGGTCTTGGGAGTAAAGTATTTCTGATTGGCTATCACCGTAACTCTTCTTTTAACACCCCCTACATAACCTACAAACTGTTTATGACTCCCCTTTTGTCGGGTAAGCTTAAAACCTCTGCTTTTCAGAAAGCTCTCAACATCTTTGCTAGACCAAAGGGTCTTAGGCATATACCAGCTCGTCAAATTCTATTTTGTCGGCCAAAGAAGCCCCTTTCATTTGGCTTCCCAAGCGTTTTGCCTCGGCTTTAAAATATTTCAGCCACTCTTCTTGCGGTGCCGGACGGGGGATAAATTGCTCTTCATCTCCGGCTTCATACACATCTTCCAGATAAAGCTCCACCGCTTCTTTTAGATTTGCCTTAGCCTCCCGGATACTTTTACCTTGAGAGGCTACATTCAGTTCCAAACAAATGGCTGAATATATCTCCCCCTCTTTTTCAAGTAAGCTATGGAATAGTAATTTTTTATTTTCCGACATCAGCCATCTCCAATTTCCCTCCGCTTTGCCTCAATCAGCCACCCTCATAAATCTGATGTTCCTGATCGGCATACCAGTCCTCGGGTTTTTCCAGATACTTTATAGTTTCCTGAATGATTTGATAATGCTGGTTCTCTGCGTCGGCCAGTTGCTGGAAAAACTCTTTTTCCGGCTTAGAGAAAGCTTCTGAAGCTAAATCCTGATAGAATTTATAGCCCCGTTTTTCATAGGCCAAGCCCAGGTCCAGGGCTTCAATCTCACCCACCCGGGGTTTAACAATCTCTTTTAAGTGCTGCCTGGCCTCTTCGAAGATGATATGGAAGGTTTTAGATTGGTGTTCACCGGGCTGGGCCTTAGGCCATTCCCGTTTATTCTCAAGCGCTTCAAATATTTCGGTTACCCGGCGCAAATGTAGCAACTCATCATTAGCCAATGAGGCAAACATTCGCTTACCCAGCGGATGGCTGGTCATTTCAGCAGCTTGTAAAAAAAATTCCCGGCCCTCTTTCTCAAACTTAATCGCCAGCCGTAAGCCTTCGTTGGTTCTCGCCTCTTTATCCATTGTGCCCCCCCATTATGTAGCCGCAGTCTTCAGGCTGCGTTGTTATACGCAAGTAAAGCCTGCTGCTA
>JAJRUS010000011.1 GCA_024277675.1 bacterium
AGAGTGCTAATAAAGCTGGAATTACTGCTTATAGCTATTTTTAAGCCCGGCATAGCGGCTAAATCTTATAATTAAATCTTTTGTGGGTTATAGGCTAAATTCTCATCACCCCATCACAAGTACTTTGGGCAACAGCCCGTTAAAACCAGGGATATAGACCACAATTTATGCTTAAGCAATTAATCCGCAATCGTTTAGTGGTGGTGGGGTTAATCATAATCACTATGTTTATCTTCACCGCCTTGTTTGCCCCATTGCTGGCCCCATATAATCCGCTGGAGCAGCATCTGGTTGAAGGATTACGACCGCCTGCCCTTAAGCATCAGTTTGGTCAGGATAAATTGGGCCGGGATATATTGAGCCGGGTGATCTTCGGCGCCAGGGTTTCCATCTGGATTGGGCTGGTTACGGTGAGTGTTTCAGCCATTATCGGAGTGATCTTAGGGTCGCTGGCCGGTTATTGGGGTGGGCTGGTGGATGAGCTGCTTATGCGCTTAATCGACATTCTGCTGGCTTTCCCCGGAATACTGCTGGCTATTGCCCTGATGGCGGTATTGGGGCCCAGTCTGAATAATGTCATTCTGGCGTTATGCATAATCGGCTGGGTGGGGTATGCCCGCCTGGTGCGGGGGCAGATTCTGGCGGTGCGTAACTTTGAATTTGTGGCGGCGGCCAGGGTCTTGGGGGCCAGTAGTACCAGAATAATTATAAAGCATATATTGCCCAATATTATGGGGCCGCTTATGGTACAGATTACCTTTGGGCTGGCGGGAGTAATTGTAGCCGAGGCGGGTTTAAGCTTTCTGGGATTGGGCACCCAGCCGCCAACCCCCAGTTGGGGTACGATGTTAAATGAGGGCCGCCAGTTTTTGCTGGTAGCTCCCCATTTATCAATTTTTCCCGGAATAGCGATTATGCTTACGGTACTTGGGTTTAATTTTGTGGGTGACGGTTTACGGGATGTATTAGACCCCAAGTCAAGGGTGCGCTGATATGTGGCAATTATCAAGCTTAGATGATAAACAGAAAGTAGGCCAGTTGTTAATGCTGGGTTTTAGCGGCGCCCGCCCAAGTAGCTATATTAAGCGCTTAATCGCTGAATACGGCCTGGGGGGCGTGGTGGTGTTTGGCGGCAATGTTGATAAGCCGCAGCAAGTGGCTCGATTATGTGAAGAGTTGCAGCAGTTGGCCATAAACAGCCCATCAGGCATGCCCCTGTTTATCAGTATCGATCAGGAAGGCGGGCGGGTGGCGCGCCTAAAAGAGGGCTTTACCGCCTTACCCGGCATGGCCACTTTGGGAGCCACCGGCTCCGGCCAACTGGCGTATGCTTTGGGTCAGCTTATCGGCCGGGAATTAGGCTGGTTGGGGATTAACATGAACCTGGCGCCGGTATTGGATATAAACAGCCAGCCCCAAAACCCGGTAATCGGGGATCGTTCCCTGGGAAGTGATCCGGCTTTGGTGGCCCGGTTAGGCTGCAAAATCCGCAAGGGCTTAAACCAGGCGGGAGTGCTGGCGGTGGGTAAACACTTTCCGGGGCATGGCGATACTATGCTTGATTCCCACCTGGGTTTGCCGGTGGTTACTAAACCTCGCCAGGTTCTGGAGAAACGTGAACTGTTACCTTTTAAAGCAGCCATAGCTGACGGTATAGAGGCGCTGATGCCGGCCCATGTGCTCTACAGCGCACTGGATGAAGATAATCCGGCCAGCTTGTCTAATAAGATTTTAACTGACTTATTACGGCATGAGTTAGGCTTTAAGGGCCTGATTATATCCGATGATATGCTCATGCAAGCCATAGATCAAACCCAGCTATCCCAAGCAGCGGTAAGAGCAGTACAGGCCGGAGTTGATATGCTGCTGTTCGGCCGTGAGGAGGCTCAAATACCCCAGGTGATTGAGGCGCTGCTTGAAGCGATAGCCCAAAAAACCATATCGCAAGCCCGACTCGATCAGGCAGCAGGTAATATATTGCAATTAAAAAACAAGTGGCTCAACCCACCAGCCAAGCCGGACTATGCGCAGCTAAAGAATTTAGCCTGCCAAACCCATCAGCAGGTCATTAAGACCATAAGCCAGCGGGCAAAAATGACAGTTGCTTAAAAAAAGATAAGGACCCCATACCTAATTATTGACTTTGTCTGATACTATAAGGCGATCACACCTTGATAACCGAGATGGATGGTACGCGTAGCTATATATCAGATCATCTCCGCCACTCAGCCTTAAGCCTTTTATTTATTTTCGTACCCGCTTATGCTCTAACTCAAATAATTCGTGGTTTACAACCGGTAAATCAGCATAAATTTTTGACTGGCCTCCGATATGAGCTTAATTCAAACAAAAACACTTCCTGCTTGACAATTAGACTTTAGCTATTGTAGCATTGAATTAAGATAGCCCGGCGCTGATTAGTCGCTAAATGTATTGATTTTGTTGGTCGATTTTTCGCTCGTTCAACATAAATATAGTTTAATATCTGTTAATAAGGCACTTGGAGGATTTAATGGAGAAATTATGGGCTCCCTGGCGAATGAAATATATCTTATCGGATAAGGGTGGTGAATGCATATTCTGCCATGCTCTGGCTCAAGCCGACCCCCAGAAGTTTTACATACTGCACCAGACGAAAGCCGGGTTTGTAATCATGAACATCTTCCCTTATAACAGCGGGCATTTGATGGTGGTGCCCTGCCGCCATATAGCTGAATTGGAAGCCTTAACCGGGGAGGAACACCTGGAATTGATGAATATGGTGGCTACCGGCATCAAAGTGCTGAAACAGGTTATGCACCCGCAGGGCTTTAACATCGGCATGAATCTGGGGCGGGAAGCGGGCGCCGGTATCGAGGCTCACCTGCATTGGCACATAGTGCCCCGCTGGGCCGGGGACACTAATTTTATGCCGATACAGGCCGATACCAAGGTCATCTCTCAATTTGTGGCTGATACATATCATCAATTAAAACCTCACTTCCCCCATCAGAAAGGCTAAAATCATGCGTACTACACTAAAATCAATTGTCGTGCTGGCGCTAATTATCCTGGCTGCAATTTTTATACAGGAAAACCCGTGGTTAAACAATGCCAATGAAATTCATTTTATTAACTATCGCACCATCCCTATTCCTTTATACTTAATTATTCTGGGATCTGTGTTGTTGGGAATCATATTGGTTTCCTGGTCCATGCTTATCACCCAGCTTAGATTAAAAAAGAAACTACGCCTACAGACTAAAAAAACCAAGCAACTGGAAGCCGAGTTATATTCTCTGCGAAATCTGCCGCTGGTGGAGCCGGGCATCGAGAAAAAACCCGACACTGAAGCCATCCCGGAATCAGCTTAATAATTTTCCCTGACTTAATAAAACATTACCGGCATAAAAAATTTAACCGCCAAAACTCGAACACATTAAATCTCAGACATTATGGAATTTCAGCTATTACAAGCAACCGTAGTCCTCATACTGGGGTTACTGCTGGGCTGGGGGCTAGCCAGCTTTAAATCTACCAAAGACCAGAAAACATCAGCCGGCGCCAAAGAAAGCAGCAGCTATCTTAAGGGCTTAAACTATATGATAGCCCGGCAGCCGGACAAAGCCATCGCCGAATTCACTAAACTGGTAAGGCTCAAACCCGATGTAATAGAAATTTACTTAAGCCTGGGCAATTTGTTTCGGGAACAAGGCCAAGTGGAACGGGCTATCCGGCTGCACCAGAGCATTATTCTGCGACCTAAGCTGGATGAGTCTATCAAGCTTCAGGCGCTGTTGGATTTGGGGCTGGATTACCGGAAAGCCGGGCTGGTAGACAGGGCAATCAGCACCTATCGCCAGGTTATCTCCCAGCAACCTGAACACTTAGCAGCCTATCGACAACTGGAACAGTTGTATGAGGAAGCCAGGGATTGGTCAGCGGCTTATATGGCCGAACGTAAGCTTCTAAGGCTTACTAAATCCAAAGACAAAAGCGTGCCGGCTCACCTGCAGGTACAAATCGGCCGGGCTTATCATGAGCAAAACAATGTAAAAGAGGCGCTGAAGCGGCTTAAAACCGCTATCGAGCTGGATAAGAGCTGTAGCGAAGCCTACCTGTACCTGGGAGATATCTACCTGGCACAAGGCAAGCTGAAGTCGGCCATATCCAGTTGGGAAGATATGGTTAAATTGGGGATTAACTTCAGTTGCCTGGCATATAGTAAACTGGAAGAGGCCTATCTGGCTCAAAATAAATACGATAAAATCAGGGAAGTCTATGAGAAGGTGCTAGCCAAACACCCCGCCGACATACGCACTCGGCTGGCGCTGGCTCAATATTATCAACGACTGGGAAAATCTGAACTGGCCCATGAAGAAATCAAATCGGTTGCCAGGCTCAAGCCTCAGAATCAACTGGTCAGGCAATTTCTGCTGCAATTAATGATAAGCGCCAAAGGGAAAGCTATGCTAACGGAGTATAAGCAACTATTCGGCTGGCTCAAGCTGGCGGATATTCCCTTCCAGTGCGAGAAATGCGGCCATCAAACGCTTGATTCCCCCTGGAAATGCCCCCGCTGCCGCCAGTGGGACACCTTTAGCGATTCCCTGAGCTAACCCAAATATAAGAAATCATGAAAAACAGGACGCAGATTTCCAGGATGTTTTAAAGAAAAGAATAAATTTGACTCGTCAGGGCGTAGCCTGGCAGGATTAACCGGCTCGCCAAGGCTTGGCTGTGTCAAGACCGGATGGAGCAGGATTATTAAGTGGGTGAATTATATTTGGTTAATATAGGAGGTCAACACAAATCAGACTTAACATATAAACAATTGGAAGTTTGTTGGGTCTTTTCTAACCAGAAACCTTATAATTCAAAACTTGACCCTATGACCTTCTAGAGTTGAGATCAATCGCTATTTTTCCCCACCGTTTCATTTGGTGGGGATGGGGCAACATAGTCCGGGTGATTTGGGTTTTTCTCGAATTTAACCCCAATGTTTCCATCAGGTAATTTTTTTTCGATAACGTTATATTCTGGTTCAAACGCGAAGACTTTCTTTAGTATTTTCCATTCAAATAAGAAGCTAATAGTGATTATGATAGCTGTCGCAGCAAAAAAAATAGTTGATATTTGTTTGGGTATTGGTGGCAAAAGGCTAAAGAACGGGAGATTTTCAACTGATGAAAAACCGATGGTTATAAAAATTAAGAAATAAAATATTACCACAATAAACATTGACCAATTCAATGCGGTACCCACATATGAGGCTACTGAAAATCTTCCTTGGCGAGACCTAATGTATATTATTAACGGCGCTATTATTAGCATGAGAACCGAGACCAAAGCAAAGTAACTAAAAATAAATGCTAAAGCTGCTACGATTACCCCTACAACTGTTTCAATAGATCGTGAAGCCGTAGCTGCTGCTATGGTTAAAAGAGAAATTCGAACAAGGTTTAATGTGATTCTGTAGTCAATTTGAGCTAAGTTCCAACGACGTATTTCGTTAGGTTGCATCATGAATTCAATTGTGCACTGAACCATTGTATAAACTACTAAACAAACAAGAATTATTGAGATAGAAGCTCCAGAAATATCTACTCTGCCAGCGGCATCTATATTCAATGATTTTAGATCAAATTGGGCTGCAGACCAAGCTAGGCTAATACCACAAAATATGGATGTGTTTCTTCTTGCTTTTCGGTAAGCGTCTGCAATTTCCACAGTTAACCCTTCATAATTCCGGGGACACCATACTTAATTATTGGCTTTTAATAGCTTGCCCCTTTTAGCAATTTAACCTTAACTTTTCTCCCATATTATATACCATGGGAGTGTCGCCAATAAGGGGGCATTATGTAAGACGTTGGCAATATATAGTTGTAATAACACGATAAGTCTGATATAATATGCATGTAACTAACACACCCAACCCAGGAGAAGTTACAT
>JAJRUS010000012.1 GCA_024277675.1 bacterium
AGGTCAAAAAACACAAAATAGCATTCCGTAGCCGCTTGGCGCAAAGCGTAACTTGTTGATTTTGTTGTGCATCAGGTTTTGGTTTCAGCTTTAAAATATGCCTATGAACAGTTTAATTGATTTGGGCAACAACCCGTCAACATTTGACCATTACCTTCCCTCAGCCAAACCATATCCGCTTATGTAAGTATAAAGCCTACATTCATTTATATACATCTCCACGAGGGCCAATATGGTCAACATAAATCGTACCTTTTGCCTGATTAATCCAAAAAATTACCCGTATATTTCCAGCCCTGATTCTGTGGTAGCCTCTCCATTCCCCCAGCATGTGTTTGACATCAGGCACTTGAAGATGCTCCGCTTCTAATTCTCTAAGTACCTCTTTGATTCTCTCCTTTTGGGATGTTGGAAGCTTTCTCAGATATTGAGCTGCTCGCCTATGAACAATAACTTTTAACATCAGATTGAATCTAAATCCAGGTAGGCTTCTTTCTTTCCCTTGGTTCTATCATTTTGCGCTTGATTAAGCTCAGAAATAGCTCTCTTATCAAGATCGAGCCCCAACAACTCCTCCAGCTCCTCATACTCATCCCAGGGGATAATTACCTCCATTGGTTTTCCATGTTTGTCAACTACTAATTTCTTATGTATCGTAATCACTTTTATCTCCTCATTAATCTACTGAATCTGCCTTTCCCGAAAATAGCTTTCCCTCTCTCTGTAACATAAAAAAAACAGGGGGAAAGCAAAGGTTTACATCTCCTTACTCATCCCCCCTCAAGTATCAATCGGTTAATGCCTGGGCGCCCTTAAGGCTTAGGCAACCTTGATTTTAGGCTGCTCCACTGATTCAGCCAGTATTTCTATAGCTATTTTGGCTGCCTTCCTGCCCGACACCAACATCCCGCCGAAGGTGGGGCCCATTCTGGGCACGCCATAGGTAGTAGACACCGACATGCCGGTAACGATAAGCCCGGGATAAACCTCACCGGTATGCTCTACGATGGCGTCTTCAGATACTTCTACATGCATGGCGCCCATACCCTTAATTTCAACCAGGCCGCGCGTCTCCAGGGCTTTAACCACCCAGGCCTCATGGCCGGTGGCATCTATTACCAGCTTAGATTCCAGCGATATGGGATCCACGCAAGTGATAGCCCGGGGCAGGGCCGACACCGGCGTCCAGTTGATAACCGTACCCTCCACCCGCTCATTTCGGAGCACCACATCGTCAAACTTGGTCATATTAAGGATTTTGGCGCCGGCTTCGCAGGTCGCGGCTACCAGTTTAGAACAGGCGTGTGGGCCGTCTGCTACATACAAGCCTTCCTTAAACTTGCTGTGCGGTATTTTGAGCTCTTCCAGTATCTTGTTGGCCGGCGCGCGGAAGGTCAGTTTATTCATTAAATAACCGCCAATCCAGAAACCGCCGCCCAGATAATTATTGGCCTCAATAACCAGCACCTTATAGCCGGCCAGCGACAAATCTCTGGCTGCCATCAAGCCGCTGGGGCCGCCGCCTACAATCAGCACGTCACTTTTTATGATGTTTTGTAAATCCTTAGTGAATTCAGTAACAATCGCAGTTGTTACATCTGCCTCCGAAGCAGAATGAAATATAGCCATCTTTACTTCGAACCCCCTTTCAAGGTCATACGTAAAAAGTCAAATTCGCAACACTATACTATAAAAAATGCTACCATATTATAAAAATCAGGTCAAGCAAATTAATCTGACACGGCAAATTATCTGCCCGGCTTATACCACTATATTAATCAATTTTCCGGGTACTTCAATCACTTTTTTAAGTGTTTTTCCGGCTATATACTGTTGTACCCGCTTATCATTGAGCGCCAGCCGTTTTATCTCTTCATGGCTTAAGTCCGCCGGTACCTCTATTTTGCCGCGCAATTTACCGTTTACCTGAACCACCACCAGCATCAGCTCTTCCCGAAGCTGTTCAGCGTCATATTCAGGCCAGCCGGCTGAAAATATACTCGGTTTATAACCCAACTGCTGCCACAATTCCTCGGCCACATGGGGAGTGAAGGGAGCCAGCAGCAGCAGTAGCGCCTGTAACGAACTTTTTAGCAGCTGTTGCGAGGCTGCGGTTTTTGGTTCATATTGATAAAGCGTATTCACCAGCTCCATTATGGCGCTTATGGCGGTATTGAAATGAAAGCGGCCGTCTACGTCTTCGGTAACCTTTTTTATGGTCCGATGCAGTTTACGCTGTAAATCTTTATCCACAGCACTAAGGGATATGTCCGTATCTGCTTCAGTTATGTTTTTTAGCTGTGGAGCATATTTCCCCACCAGGCGCCACACCCGGTTAAGAAAGCGATATGAGCCCTCCACCCCCTCATCATTCCACTCCAGATCCCGCTCCGGGGGGGAAGCAAACAGGGAAAACAGCCGGGCGGTATCGGCTCCGTACTTATTTATCAACTGCTCGGGATCGACCACATTCCCCTTGGATTTGGACATTTTGGCCCCATCCTTGATTACCATGCCCTGGGTAAGCAGCCTGCTAAACGGCTCGTCTATCTTAACCAAGCCCAGGTCTCTTAATACCTTAGTAAAAAAGCGGGCGTACAGAAGATGCAGCACCGCATGTTCCACCCCGCCCACATACTGATCCACCGGCAGCCAGTATTTTACCGCCCCCGGCTCAAACGGCCCTTGGTCATATTCGGGTGAGGCATAGCGGGCAAAATACCAGGAAGATTCCACGAAGGTATCCAGGGTATCGGTTTCCCTGGTAGCTGGCCCATTGCATTTATGGCAGGTGGTGTTTACAAATTCGGCGCAAGCAGGTAAAGGAGAGCGGCCGTCTTCGGGTAATGTCAAATCAGGCGGCAGGCTTACCGGCAGACTGTCTTCGGCCTCCGGCAGGCAACCGCAGTTTTTACAGTATATAATGGGAATCGGGGCGCCCCAGTAGCGTTGGCGGGAAATACCCCAATCCCGCAGGCGATAATTTACTTTGGGTTTACCGATACCATGTGATTTCATATAATCGGCTATTTTTGCTTTAGCGCTTAAATTATCCAGCCCATCGAATTGGCCTGAGTTAACCAGCACCCCTTCCCCTGTATAGGCTTCAGTCATATTGGCTTCAGTAAGTTGTTCAGCCGGGGGCTGTATCACCAGCCGCCGGGGCAGGCCGTATTTCCTGGCAAACTCAAAATCCCGCTGATCGTGAGCAGGTACCGCCATAATGGCGCCGGTACCATACTCCGGCAGCACAAAATTGGCAATCCAGATGGGGATTTTCTCCTTGGTCATCGGATTTATGGCATAGCGGCCGCTGAAATAACCCTCTTTCTCGCGCTCTTCGGCGGTGCGGCTGATTTTATCCTCCTGGCGTATACGCTCTATAAAGGCTTCTATTTCCGCCTTATTGGGTGCTGCTTCAATCAACTCCGGTACCAGCGGATGCTCGGGGGCCAAGGTCATAAAGGTGGCCCCATAAACCGTATCTATTCTGGTGGTAAATACCGGAATCATCCCCTCAGCATCGGCCAGCGGAAAGTCAAACTCGACTACCGTACTCTTGCCGATCCAGTTTTGCTGCATGGTAATCACCCGTTCCGGCCAGCCGGAAAGCTGTTCGCAATCTTTTAATAACTCCTTGGCATAGTCGGTGATTTTAAAGAACCACTGATCCAGGTTGCGCTTTATTACCTTGGTCTCACAACGCCAGCAGCAGTCGGCCTCCACCTGCTCATTAGCCAATACGGTTTGACATGTCGGACACCAGTTAACCGGCGATTTTTTCTTATACACCAGGCCCCGCTCAAACATTTTAAGAAAGATTAGCTGCTCCCAGCGATAATAGTGCGGCTCACAGGTGGAAACCTCCCGCCGCCAGTCATAGCTATAGCCCATGCGTTTAAGCTGCTTACGCATATAGTCGATATTCTGCCGGGTCCATCTGGCGGGATTAAGCCCGTGCTCGCGGGCTGCATTCTCAGCGGGCATACCAAAGGCGTCCCAGCCCATGGGGTGCAGCACATTAAAGCCGTTCATATGCTTATAACGGGCGATCACATCTCCGATGCAGTAATTGCGCACATGTCCCATGTGAATCCTGCCGGATGGATATGGAAACATCTCAAGCAGGTAATACTTGGGCTTATCCGGGTCTTCGGTTACCCGATAACACTCATGTTGCTCCCAAAAGCCCTGCCACTTGGTTTCAATCTCTTCGGGATTATAGTCTGGCATTATTGCTTGGCCTCATTAATCGATCTACGCGGTCAATCTAAAGATAAATGAATCATGCTGAATTGGCTGTTGAATATAGCATATACCCCCAAAAAAGTAAATGCCTCCTGGAAACATATTTTTAAAAAACGGTTGACATTGTCGGATACGATATGTTAATTTTGGATTTATGAAGAGGGCGGGTAGCTCAGCTGGGAGAGCGCTGGCCTTACAAGCCAGATGTCACAGGTTCAAGCCCTGTTCCGCCTACCATGGGGTCGTAGTTCAGTTTGGTTAGAACGCCGGCCTGTCAAGCCGGAGGTCGCGAGTTCAAGTCTCGTCGGCCCCGCCAGATATTATTGAGGGCAGAAATCGAAATGGTTTCTGCCCTTTTTATTTTTTGCTTGAGAAATGGTTGGCGATAGGTGGGGGGTAAGTTTTCCATTTATTTTTGTCGTGTACAGAGAAAAATCCCATAAAACAGCTTGACAATCCGCTAAGTATTTTGGTAATTTCTATTATGTTTTTTAGTAACCCCAATCTTATTTCGGCTATACAAAAAGGAGAAAGAGATGCAGAAAGATCAGCCTGAAAGAAGCGCTTCCGCTACCGTCGCCTGTAAGGAAGAAGCATCTGAAGTTATCTGTTACCGCTTTAAGTGTGCTGAATCGGGTAACGGTCTGTCTCATTACATTATGTATGGAGATATTCCCCCAGAAATCACCAATGAGTAATATTACCAAAGCAGACCCGATAACCGGATACCTGCATCCGGCTATAGCGCCATATCCCAGGCTCAGGTTTCATGATATCGATGATGAATGGAGAGTGCTGCTGGATGCGGAAAATGTCTTCTGGGCATTGGGAAAAAGGGATGCGTCCCCCACCAGCTTACTGGGTAGTATATTACCCCTTTATAATCAAAACCAGCCGATACTCGATCCCGAAATAGATCATTTCCGCAACAAACTGGATTTATCGGCGGTGTATATCAATCCCACCGACAAATGTAATGGCAGGTGCCCGTATTGTTATATACCCCAGGAAGTCAGAGAAAACGGGGTCAACATGCGGCCGGGCGATCTGGCCACTGTGCTGGCTAAAATAGAGGAGTATAATAAATCTAATACAGCCGCCGCCGGCAGAAAACCGGTAATTGTCTTTCACGGCAGTGAACCGCTGCTGGTAAAACGGGATATGTTCAAGGCCATCGAGAATTATCATGACCGGATGCTGTTCGGCATTCAAACTAATGCCACCCGGTTAAATGAAGCAGATGTCCGGTTTTTGATTAAAAACAGGGTGAGTGTCGGTTTATCGCTGGATTCGGTATCCGCCGAGGAAAACAGAAAAATCCGGCCCATACATGGTGTTGAAGATGCTCATGCATCAGTCATGCAAGCCCTGGAATGGTTTGACGGCTATCCGGGGCTGAATGTAATTACCACCATCACCGCTTCGAATGTACACGAACTGCCCCGGATGATACGGCTGCTACATGAAAAAAAGGTATCGGTATCACTGCTGAACCCGGTACGCTGCACCGCCCCCGGCACAGAAAGCTTGCGGCCCGGCAATCAGGAACTGCTGCACTACTTTAAACAGGCAGTGGATACAGCTTTAGAGCTTACCAAAAGTAGCGGGCGCAAGCTTGTGATCAGCAACTTCGCCAACACTATTTTAGCCATTACCGCCCCTACCGCCCGCCGGTTGATGTGTGATATAACCCCTTGCGGGGCCGCCCGCCGGTTTTTTGCGGTGATGGCGGACGGTACTTCGGTTCCCTGTGGTGAATTTATCGGCTTAACCGATTTTCACGGACCAAACCTGGTGGAGGAATCTGTGGAGCAGGCCCTCACCGCCGATTCCTTCAAAGATGTGCGTTCAAGGGTGGTAGAGGAGATTACCGAGTGCAGTCAATGCCTTTATCGCAATATTTGCGGCGCACCATGTCCGGCGGAGGTCTATGCCCAATCCGGCGACCTGAACACAGTACCGGCCTACTGCGGGTTTTATAAGGAGCTGATCAATTACGCTTTTCGATTGATTGCTGAAGGAAAAACCAACGATTTACTGCAAGATCAGGTGTATAATAGCATGGAAGAAGTATATGTCTTAACCTGAATTTTGATGTAAAATCGACTTGACTTATGGGCCTTCTCCCAATGGAACAATACCGGTTTTTGTTCATGTGTTGCGCTCATGCTTGTTCCATATGGATTTTATTTAAGCTTGCTATATGGAACTAATGAATGTTAAAATACCTCTCGATTTAGAACTTGTGCCGTGCCCTAACAAAAGGAGTACTTAAATTGAGAAGACTTTTTATTGCGTTAGCATGTGTAGGGTTGGTTTATTCAACAGTCTCTTTCTCGTTTGCGGGGGAAAAAGCCGCCAAAGTGAAAAATACCGCCTGGGTTGGTGAGTTTAATAAAGAAGATATTGATCTCTCCGGCCTGGATAAAGAAGCCTCGAACCTGATGCTTAAGGTGCTCAACGAAAACAATTGCACTTGTGGTTGTAACGAGGGAAGTATAGCCAACTGTATCACGCATGATAAAAAGTGCGGTTACAGCCGGAAGATTGCCCGGGAAATGGTAAAGCAGGCCAAACAGGGAAAACCGGAAGCATTCCTCCTGGGAATGGTAGAAGGCTACTATTTATTCAAGCAGGAAAAGAGAGTAGACAGGCGGGTTGTTGACAAAAACAAGGTTTATGATATTAACGTTGATAAAGCGCCCTGGCAGGGAACCAAAACCAGCCCGATTACTATAGTGGAATTTACCGATTTCCAGTGTCCGTATTGTGTAAGAGCCGCCGCTACCCTTAAAAAGGTTATGCAGGCTTATCCCGGTCAGATACAATTTTATATCAAGAACAATCCACTGAGTTTCCATAAACAGGCTTTCGGTGCGGCGCTGGCATCATTAGCGGCTAACGAGCAAGGCAAATATTGGGAAATGTATGATGCTTTATTTAAAAGCTCTAAATCGTTAACCATGGAAAATATTAATAAATTTGCTGAGGGAATTGGATTGGACATGGAACAGTTCAAAAAGGATATGGAAAGCCAGGAGCTTAAAGACCGAATCAAATCGGACCAGTCACAGGCCAGAAAGGTTAGAGCCACCGGCACCCCGGCAATTTATATTAACGGAAAAAAGGTGGGGGGAGCAATACCATTTAGAAGGTTCAAGGAAATTATTGATGGAGAGTTGGCTAAGCTAAAAGCTAAACCAGCCAACTAAATCTACTTTGAATACTCATATCAAAGTGGCGATCCTTAAAGCCGAAGCGCATTTTAAGTTCCTTAAAACCGCAGTAGCAGCAAGTAACTTATCTTAATAAAATGTTTGATAAATTGCTGCCCGGTTTTCTGAAAAATATATTTGTCAGCGCCCCTATCGGAATATTCACCACCGGCCTGGACCGAAATATAATCACCGCAAATCGACTTGCCGTCCGGCTGCATGGATTAGAAAACGGTAATGAACTTCCCGGCAAAACCTTTCCCGATTCTGTATGTCAATCAACAGCTATAATTGAAAACTTAAAGCACCCCTTAAGCGGCGAATTTAACAGGGCGGATATCTTTAACTCACGGCTATTGATTTACAAATGGAGGTAATGTTATGAAACACCGCATGAATTACAGAGAATTTGCAAACGAGGTCTACGCTGACGATCCTGATGCGCACAAGTTGTTTATAGCGCAATTTGAGGCTGGCTGGAGTTGCTGGCACAATCCGAAGAGCATAAAAATTACCTATAAAAACAAAGAATACTGTTATGTGGCCGGCGATGATAAAGGTCGTGCATATTATCAGAATCAGGCTGGCGATCACATAATGGTGGATGACCAGAAGATTATCGAAATAGAACCTATATAAATATGAAACAACAAATACCGCCTCACATAGTAGCCGCCCACCAGATAAAAAGCCTGAAACCAGATGGCTCATGGCTTAGGCGAGAGCAAAACTTAATTGCCGAGGAGCCGCTGCAAATTTGCTTAAATGGCGAGCCGCATGTAACCATCATGCGCACTCCCGGACAGGATAAGGAATTGGCGCTGGGCTTTTGTTTTACCGAGGGGATTATTGCCGGACTTTCTCATATAAAGCTGATAAGACACTGTGGCTCAGGGGCTGAAGGTGAAGCAAAAGGCAATGAAATAGATTTAATTCTAAATGAACCCCCAATTACAACCTTGCCCAAGCGTAATTTAGAGGTACGCTCCGGTTGCGGCATCTGCGGTCGGGCCACCATCGACGAGCTCACCCGGCTCCTCTCCCCTATAAATAATTCCATCCATATTTCGGCTGGCCTGCTACAACAAATGGTAGCCAGGATGGAACAGGAACAAAGACTCTATACCGCTACCGGCACCACCCATGCGGTAGCCCTGTTTGATAAAGACGGCCGCTTTATAACCTGTGCCGAAGACATCGGCCGCCACAATGCGCTGGATAAGACCATCGGCTATACCCTGCTGCACGATATACCCCGGCATAATATGGTGGCTATCCTGAGCGGTCGGGCCAGCTTTGAAATGCTGGTCAAATCCATTCGCGCCCAAATCTCAGTAGTGGCCTCAGTATCGGGCACCACCAAGCTATCGGTGGAACTGGCCCAGCGGCTGGGCTGCACCCTCATCGGCTACCTGCGGGATGGGCGGCTGGAGGTCTATACCCACCCTGAGAGAATAGGCTAAGCCGGGGCGCCTTGCCACCCTGATTTATGGTGGTATTTATGTATAACATGGGCATGTTACGAAAAGCACCCATAATAAGTTGCTCTTCGGAGCAAAAACAGAAGCTGGAAAAGATTGCTAATGAGCCACACCGCAGGGGACGATTGTCTCCTCCCGAACCGCGGGCGGGGATGAACCACGCCCCTACATTAACTATTCATAAATTTACATTGGATTTGCCGGCCCCCTTATTGGGTTTGAGCTTAGAACCAACGTCCTGAAAAAGCTTAGTTTGCAGAAAAGCCCTTAGCGGGAAGTTGATAAATCTAAAGTGTACCGTTAGCGGTGGTTTTACTGGCAACAAAGCCCGAATTATTCAGGCCGAAAAGACAACATGCTTAAAAATATACTAAGATATACTCTCATCTCAGGGCTTATTATTTTGGTACAAACGGCTTACGCCGGAGAGACCAAGACCCTGTTTGTGGAAAACTTTGACAATCTTGATAATTGGCGACCGCTTCATTTTCCCAAAATAGAGAAATATAGCTTATATACCATAGAAACTAAGGCCGCAGATAGCTATTTAAAAGCCGAAAGCAATGTGTCTGCCTCTGCAATTGTATATAAAAAGAAGTTTAATGTCTATGAATTTCCCAGGGTCAGCTGGCAATGGAAGGTGGAGCATGTATATCAAAAAGGAGATGCTAAAACCAAGGCCGGCGATGACTATCCGTTACGTATTTACATTATCTTTGAATACAATCCAGATAAAGCCGGGTTATGGGATAAGCTTAAATATAAAGCAGCGAAATTAATCTATGGAGAGTATCCACCCCACAGCAGTCTTAATTATATCTGGGCCAACAAAAAACAAGCTCAAACCATAATCACCAGCGCCTATACCAAAAAATCAAAGATGATCCTGGTGCAAGCCGGTAATGCTATGTTGGGGAAATGGTTGACCTATGATGTTGATATTGTAGAGGATTACCAAAAAGCCTTTGGAACCGCTCCCCCAAAGATGGCCAGTATTGCCATCATGAACGATTCGGACAATACCGGCGAGAATTCCATTTCTTATATCAACTACGTTAAAGTCTACCGCAAGTAACCCAACAAACCCGGGCCTTATTACCGGCAAAGCCATATTTGGTTTAGCAACTTAAGTTTGTTGGTTGCTGCTAAGGAAGTTTTTTGGGCAAACAAGGCTTTCAGGGAGGTCGGCTTTAAACTCCCATCCATAAGGGGGCCGGCACCTGGTCTGGGCCAGGCTATGGCTGGCTCTGTTTTGACGAGCGCCCCAGCCGCATCTCTATGGGAGATTCGTCCCGGTGTTAAAATTAATAACGAACAAATCTTCTACGCTCACTCCGAGCGCTTTTGAAATACGCAGGCCCAAGGGAATAGTGGGGTTAATCCGGCGATTGATGATACGATTCATGTATTCCCGCTTGACCCCCACTCTTCTTGCCAGTTCGGCTTGTGACATGTCTTTTTCGCTCAGCACCCGATAAATCTTGTTGTCCATCAATATTGATCCCATATGCTCCCCCTTGTTATGAAATTTTACTGCATGGAGTTTCCCCCGAGTTGAAACGATAAAATTATCAGCATCAATAATTTTACCTTCTTAAGATATAATTAAAAAAATCAAAGCGCAATCGGCATATTGCTGATTTTAAACTTCAAAAAAGCTGAAATATAGACTGCCGGTATATATGTGTTAGCGGTGATAATAATAGTTGGTGGGGCTATTTAAGTAGCTTGAGCGGGCGAACTTAAAGGGAGGTTATGCCTTCGCGGATGGCATATTTGGTGAGTTCGGCCAGGCTGTAAATCTTTAATTTACTCATGATGTGCTGGCGGTGTGTTCCCACCGTCTTTACACTTACATGTAACTGGCCGGCGATTTGATTGGTATCCATGCCTTCAGCCAGAAGCTGTAATATCTCACGTTCCCTGGAGGTCAGCGCTGAAGAGCCAAGGGTATCGATCGATGTTTGAGCGGGGTAAACACATTGCTCGACTATGGTATCTGATATTCTGGGGCTTAAGTAAGTGTGGTTTTGAACCACGGCGCTGATGGCCCGGTATAGCTCCCCAAAGGCGCAATCCTTTACCAGGTAAGCCGCCGCACCGGCCCGCAACATTCCTACCACAAACTGCCGGTTGAGATGCATTGACAGGGCCACTACCCTTACCTCAGGGAATTGGGCGCTGATTTGGCGAACGGCCTCAATGCCGTTTAAATTAGGCATAACCACATCAACCACCACCACCTCGGGCGAAAGCTCTCCAATCAATCGCAGCAATGCCCGCCCATCTGATGCCTCAGCAATTACTTCCATGTCGGTATGTTTCTCAAGCAAGGCTTTCAGCCCATCGCGCATAAGCTTATGATCATCAGCCAAAACAATTCTTATGCTCATATTGGCATGTCCTTGTCGATTGCAAGTGGCGCTGTCAGACTGGCCCGGGTACCGCGCCCTGGTCCAGAATCAAGTTCCAGCCCCCCCCCGATATAATGCAGCCGCTCACGGATATTGAACAGGCCGAAGCCGCTGTTTTTATCCATCCGGGGGCTGATTCTAACGACATCAAAGCCTATCCCGTTATCCTCTATGTCGATTTTGATATGATCTTTTTTCCTGCTTACAAATACGTTTACATGAGTTGCCTGGGCGTGCTTGACCACATTGACCAGCAACTCGCGTGCGGCCTGGAAGAGCAGGCTGCGAATATCATCATCCAGTGACTTGGGTTGTCCGTCATTCTCAAAGAAAATCAGGATACCATGCCGTTTATGAATTTGTTCGATGAGCCATTCTACGGCTACTTCAAAACCCAGCTCATAGAGGATAGGCGGGCTGAGATCAAAGGTCAACGATCTGGTGTACTTTATCATTTCTTCAGTAATAACTTCTAATTCTTTAATGCTATTTAAATGTTTATCATGTCCAAAGCCGGCGGCCGTTTCTGCCAGTATTTCCAGGCTGATTTTGCTGAAACCCAGATTCTGGATAATGTGATCGTGCAGCATAGTGGCAATCCGCCGCCGCTCACGCTCTTCGGCAAATGAGAGTTCAGCCGCTAAATAGCGAAGCTGTTCCTGATAGACTTGAATTTGTTTCTCAATCTGCTTGTGCTCGGTAATGTTACGACCATATGCATATAAAAAATCAGTGCCGGTAAACGGGGTAATTATAATTGAAAAAATTCGGTCCCGACACTCTAACTCTATTTCCCGGCGGTTTTGGGAATGGTATATTTCCGCTATCAAATGCTTCCATTCAGCCGGCAGAAACTCTCCCGGTTTCGTTTCCAATGCCACAATAATTGGCCAGGCCGCCGGATTGGCAAACTGAAGGTAACCATTCTTTTTGATGCACAGCACCGGGTCCGGGGTTTCTGCAGGAAATATGGCCAGTTGCTTTATCTTTTCCTCCGCCTGCTTGCGCTGGGTAATATCGAATGCATAGTGCAGGTATAAATCTTCGGCTATCTTTACCCAGGCAACATCCCAAACCAGGCCGTTATCTTCAATTTCCAGGCGCCTTTCCCCGCTGTCGGCCCAAACTTCGGGAGCCAGACACCACGGGCAGGGTTCATCCCGCTTGGCCCAGGTCTTGAAGCATTGTGTGCCGGGGATTGCTCCAACTTTTCCCGCCGCCTTATTGGAAGCTATAACATCCCTTGTTTTGGGTCGCATAAGTAGTGCGATGCAGGGCATGCTATCTAAAAGAATACGGTTTAAGTTCTTCTCTTGCTGTAATCTTCTTTCATGTTTTCTTCTTTCTTCTCCGGCCCATTTGCGTTCTATCGTTCCTTGTATCAGGCGTTTAGTGGTTTCTGCCAGTTCAACGGAGCGTTCCTCAATCCATACTTCCAGTTCGTGGCGAACTCTGCGCAATTCCGCCTTCAGTTGCCGACGCTCAACATTTTCCAGCAGTTTCCATTCTGTTGCCTGTTTAATAAGCGTAAATTGATGGTTATTGATTATCTCGATTAATTCGAAGGCGTCACATCTATCCAGGGGATAGGCGCACACTGACAGCATGTTGTGTTTGCCGATAATCTTGTTTGTTGCTGTTTCATAATCAATAAAATCCCGCCAATATGTTTTTTCGACCCAGGCAGTATCACCGGCTACCCTCATGCCGTCGTACCCTTTAGCCAGGGCTTTTTTTAGTTCATTAATCCAGTTAGCCAGAACTTTTTGGGGGGTGAAAACCCCACCTTCAAGATACCAGTCGGTATGTGGGATAATTTTTATTTGCTCTTTATCTAAATATTGCTCAAAATCAGGGATTACTTTTTCTATGGACTTTTGGGATTTTTCGGCGTTAAGGGGCGCTGAAGTGATCCACAGGCAGAATTCATTATTTTCCAGGCCGGCCTTAAAATAAAGCGGCAAGATATTGGTGAGGTCATCCGGGGTCTGGTAAAATTGACAGAAGTGGCTGCCCCAGGGGGCATCGCCAACCACCTCAATTCCGGTTTTTCGGGAGTTTTCTTTCATATGGCACGTGATGTAATTATTACTTGTTTGGCATGCTCTGTACCAACTATATAACATGATGCCATAGTTGTCAAGTTGTGATTGCAACTTAATTATGGATAGTTTTGTTATTTTAGTTGCTCTTGGTAAGATTAACCGGCGGTTTGTATTGATGGTAGTCGAAAGCCTTCATCCGACTAAGTCGGGCTTGGTTGCCAGTGAAACCACAGCTTAACTGTAAACCTTAAATTTATCAGCTTCCACAAAGGCCTGGTTAGGATCATTGAGCCGGTTTCCGCCCGAAACGACCGGAGGAGATTAACCCCTTCCCTTGGGTTTACATAAACCGTTAGCCAAAAGAGACAAAAAAGCCTAAAAAGACTTGACAATTTTAGCTTGATATTGTTAAATAATAGATTCTATAACAATGTTTTATTCAAGTCGATTCCTGCCTTGCGTTAAGTTTAACTGCTTGAATTCCTTTGTAAATATATGTATTTTTAGGTGATTCAGGGTTAGGGTGTCGGGTGATTTTGACCTTAAACGGATAGCTGTCATAAGCATTAATAGGAGATAAATAATGCAAGTAATTGGTGAAAAAATAAATATTATAACTAAAGTAATTGCGCGGGCGATTGAGGAGCGAGACCCTAAGCCCATTCAGCAGATAGCCAGGGAACAGGCGGCAGGCGGCGCCGATTACCTGGATGTAAATATCGGGCCGGCCAGAAAGTCCGGCCCCGAAACCATGGAGTGGCTGGTAAAGGTTATCCAGGAGGTAGTGGATTTGCCGTTGAGTCTGGATACCACTAACCATGAGGCAATTGAGGCCGGGTTAAAGGTGCACCGGGGCCGGGCTATTATAAATTCTACCTCTGCCGCCCGGGAACGGATGGAGACCATGTTTCCGCTGGCCGCCAAATACGATGCGAATATCATCGGGCTGGCTTTAGCCGGTCGCGGGATGCCCGGCAGCACCGAAGAACGCTGTACTTTGGCTATGGATGTTATCGCCGGAGCGGCTGAGTTCGGGGTAAGCCCGGAGAATTTATATTTAGACCCTATCGTTTTAGCGGTAAACGGGATGCAGGAATTTGCGATGCCGATTTTAGAGGCCATCGAGATGTTCGGCTCGCTCAATGAGCCGCCCATGAAAACGGTGGTGGGGCTTTCCAATATCTCTAACGGCGCCCCTGAGCATATGCGCGGTATTATGAACCGGACTTATCTGGTAATGGCTATGCAAAGCGGGCTGACCGCCGCTATTTGCGACCCCAATGAGGAACGCCTGATGGAACTGGTAAATAAGGCTTCCGCCATGGGGAATAATATCGTCCTAGAAGATGTCCTGAATGAGGATGAGCTGAAGACTGTAGAGGTGTTTAAGGGAAATATCCTGTACTGCCATTCTTATTTGGAGACTTAATTGCCTGAACGGAGCAAAGATTGGCATGGCACTGGTTAGCTGCTAGAGGTGTAAAATCATGGATACTACAAAATTTGTATATTGGCAAGATGGGGATATGTTGCTGGGATATCTGGAGGAATACCCTGACTATATGACCCAGGGTGAAACTTTAGATGAACTTAAAGAAAATTTAAAGGATTTATATAATGAGCTAACCAGCGGTGTGATTCCTTGTGTCCGTAAGGTGGCTGAACTGGAATTCGCATGAAAAAAAGGGACTTGATAAGGTTTTTGGAGAAGATGGGTTGTAGGCTTATCAGGCACGGTGGAAGACATGATTGGTATCAAAACCCGGTCACGAAAGTAGCCCAACCTGTTCCGAGGCATAATGAGATAAATGAAAATCTGGCAAAGCATATTATAAAAATGCTGAAAGATAATGCCTGATAATTTTTTGTGTTTTAGAAGTCCTCTCAAAATATATTTCATTTGAGGTTGGTTTCGGGATGTGTTCCAGAAACACTGAGAAAATCTAGATTATTAGGTAATAAATGATGAACGACTGGTGGGGTATGAAGTTTGAAATGACTGTACGTCTTTTCTTTGGTGATAAGGCGTATCAAATTGCCGGTCAGGAGCGAACCGCAAAATATAGAGCCGAATGGTTGGCCAAAATAGGTAAGGTTTTATTGAAGCAAATTGACGAGATTGACACAACACCTCGTCACAAGCAGATGCTTATGACTGAAGCTGAGTCATTTTGGAAGGATGTACGGTTGGTTAAAGCTGATCCGTGGAGTCTCGTTTACACACTTGTACGTCTATGTGGTAGGCTTCTCGGTTATGATTTTGTCCGTGGTGTTAAGGTACATACTCCCACTTATTATCAGACTTGCGAACAATACTACAGTACAGCTACGATTCAAGGCGCCGAGGCTCTACAGAGTTATTACGACAAGAAAGATACAATTTCTATCAGACGGTCGATAGTGGAACAGTTAAAGGAACAAGGATTTAGCGATTTCAAAATTGCTTTAGTGCTCAATATAAGTGAATATGAAGTCAAAAAACTTCGCAAAGGAATATCTTCTGGCACTGCTGAGAAGCAGGCTTAGATTGAGTTATTGTGTTCCTGGAGTTATCTACGTGAACAGCATTGAAAATATTATAAGTAATCCATAGGAGGAAACCATGCCATTTGCCATCCCAAAAGAGACATATAACGGCAAGATAAATACTGTAACTATAGGTAAAGCTGGAAATACGGTGAGCCTGGGGGGGGGGGACACCTATCCCTTTCTGGCATTTGATGGCCAGCTACAGGCCGGTATTCCCATTGCTTTAGAAGTGTGGGACAGCGCTCCTTTAGATTGGTCGCCGATGTTGAATGAGGCATACAATGATGTGTATGCCGACCCGGTAAAATGGGCCTTAGCTTGCCAGGATAAATACAATGCGGATATGATTGCCTTGCGGCTTATGTCCACCCATCCCGATCAGGGGGATAAATCACCTGAGGCTGCGGCACAAGTGGTAAAACAGGTATTGGAGGCCATCAGGGTTCCGCTGATTATTTTAGGCTGCAACCATATCGAGAAGGATGCCGAGGTACTTAAAGCCTGCGCAGAGGTAGCCTCCGGTTATAACTGCCTGATCGGTAAGGCGCAGGAGAAGAATTATAAGACTATTGCGGCGGCGGCCATGGCGTATGGGCATTATGTGCTGGCGCTGTCCAACTTAGATATTAACCTGGCCAAGCAATTGAATATTCTGCTTACCCAGATGGGGGTTAAGGAAGAGAAAATTGTAATGGATACCATGTCCTCATCGCTCGGCTATGGTTTGGAGTATAGCTATTCGGTGATGGAGCGGGTGCGCATGGCGGCCTTAAAGCAAAATGATAACATGGTGCAGATGCCTATCATATCGGATGTAGGGATAGAGGCATCTAAAGCCAAGGAATCCAAGGTCGATGAACCGGCCTGGGGCGATACCCGCGCCCGCGGGATATTATGGGAGGCCACTACTGCGGTGGGCTTGCTTATGTCGGGTTTGGATGCACTTATTATGCGCAATCCGGCGGCGATGGAGCAGGTGCGTAAAACAGTGGCTGATCTCAGAGAACAATAAAAGGCAAGAGGTGTTTTCCCCATGTTAAACAATTATACCGCTAAATATGTAAAAATAAGCTCTGGCTATATGGGGCAGTTGGTAGAATGGCCGGAGGTGGTAACCGAGGGTGAGACATTGGAAGAATGTCGCCAACTGCTTAAAGATGCGCTGCATGAGATGGTAATTGCCTATCAGCAGCAGGGCCAGGAAGTTCCTGTAGGAGGGGCGCTACTAGAACAAGTGCCGGTTGAGGTTTAGTAAGTGTCCGTTAACCGCTGTGACTTGGTAAAGTATTTTAAGCAGAATGGATTTCGGCTATTGCGGGAAGGCAAAAAGCATTCTATTTATACCAATCGATATAAAGACGATCCCGATTAAAAGGCATCGCACCCTTGACAGGATAACCGCTAATGAACTATGTAAGCAAGCTGGCTTGAAACCGAAGTATTAGAAAATTAAGAAAATGGTCAATTTAGCAAATTGGCTTAAAAACTAATCGGATTAGATAAGGAGTGAAGTATGGCACTTACCGGCATACAAATTTATAAACATTTACCTAAAACCAATTGTAAAGAGTGCGGGTTCCCCACCTGTCTGGCCTTTGCCATGAAGCTGGCCCAGAAACAAATTGAGCTTGATAAGTGTCCCTATGTGTCGGCTGAGGCCAAGGCGCTGCTGGCCGAAGAATCGGCGCCCCCTATTCGCAAAGTAGTAATCGGCGTGGGCGAGAAGCAGTTGGAGATAGGCGAGGAAACGGTGCTCTTCCGGCATGAGAAAACCTTCGTACATCCGCCGGGGATTACCTTGCAGGTGGAAGATACCCTGGGAGCGGATGAGTTGGCTGGCAAGCTAAAACAGGCCCAGGCTGCCGGCTTTGAGCGGGTGGGACAGCAGTTGCGCTTAGGGCTGGTTATGGTTAAAAATACCTCAAAAGATAAAACTAAATTTTTACAGGCGATTGATGTTGCTCAGCAGAATACTGATTTGCCGCTTATATTGGCAAGTTCAGATGCGGCAGTTATGGAGGTGGCGTTAGAAAAAACGGCCGCCAATAAACCGCTTATATATGCGGCTGCTCCTGACAATTATGAGGCCATGGCGGCGCTCGCCAAAAAGCACGCCTGTCCGCTTACGGTTTGTCATGCCGGGGGGCTGGATAAGCTGGCTGAACTGGCCGAGAAGGTATCCGGTCTGGGAGTCAACGACCTGGTGCTTGATCCCGGTATCCATTCGCTGGGAACTACCTTGGCGCAACTTACCCAAGCAAGGAGAGCGGCGCTAAAGAAATCGGCCAAGGGCTTAGGCTTTCCGGTAATGGTTTTTGCCGGGCCGCCAGGGATAGACCCGCAGCAGGAAACCCTTCGTGCCGGGGTTTATATAATGAAATACGCCGCTGTTATTGTACTACGATCGGTAGAGAACTGGCAGTTGTTACCGCTTTTTACCTTAAAACAGAATATCTACACCGATCCGCAGCAGCCGCTGCAGGTTGAGGAAGATGTGTATAAAATCGGCGAACCCGACGAGAATTCCCCGATTTTAATTACCACCAACTTTTCACTGACTTATTTTATCGTAGCCGGTGAAATTGAAAACAGCAAGATTCCGGCCTGGTTGTTGATTGCCGATGTAGAGGGTATGAGCGTGCTTACCGCCTGGGCGGCGGATAAATTTAATGCGGATAAGATTGCCAGGGTAGTCAATACTTGCGGTATAAAAGAGCAGGTCAAAAACCGTAATCTGGTGCTGCCGGGGGCGGTGGCGGTGCTTTCCGGGGAAGTAGCCGAGTTATTGCCCGACTGGAAGGTTATGGTAGGCCCGCGGGAGGCCAGCAATTTGCCTAAGTTCATGAGGGAACAGTCTGTATAAACTGTTTTGCGATCACTGCTTCCGGTTGTTGGTCTTATGGGCTGATATGGAGGCTAGCATATAAAGGAAAGACTATTATGAGCGATACGAAAAATAAAAGCTGCCAGGCGGTAGAAATGCTGGATTTGGCTAAATCACAAGGCATCTCTACGGCCCATGTGCGGGCTGAGTCGATGAAGCCCTGTCCTATCGGATCTGTGGGCGCATGTTGTAAAAATTGCTTTATGGGCCCCTGCCGTTTAATGGTTAAGGAGGGGGGCGAGGAGAAGCGAGGGGTTTGTGGAGCTACGGCGGATACGGTAGCTGCGCGTAATTTCGCCCGTATGATTGCCGCCGGTAACGCCGGCCATGTGGATCATGCCCGCGAGATAGTCAAGGCATTTATCGCTACTGCCAGGGGTGAACTGGCCAGCTACAAAATAAAGGACGAGACAAAGCTGCATATGCTGGCTGAAGTGTATGACATAAGCATCGAGGGTAAGGATAAAAACCAGATTGCGGTGGAACTTGGAGAAAAGGTGTTGGCTTAATTCGGCCAGCAGGATGGAACGTTGAAGATGTTGCAACGCGCCCCCAAAAAACGCCAGCAACTGTGGAAAGATAAGGGGATTGAGCCGCGGGGCATGGATCGCGAAATTGTGTAAATGATGCACCGCACTATAATTGGCAACGATCAGGATGTTATGAGTCTGTTGTTGAGTGGTTCCAGGACTGCGCTTTCCAATGGTTGGGGCGGATCAATGGCGGCTACCGAATTGCAGGATATCCTGCTGGGCACCCCCA
>JAJRUS010000013.1 GCA_024277675.1 bacterium
ATATGTATTGGTGGGCACTCAGCGAGCCTTAGAGGAAACTTTTGCCAGTACCTGCCACGGAGCAGGGAGAAATTTAAGCCGTCATGCAGCCATTCGGGCCGCCAGGGGCCGGGTCATACATCGGGAATTGGAGGATCAGGGCATTATCGTGAGATCTGCCGGCCATAAAACATTAAAGGAAGAAATGCCTGAGGCCTATAAAGATGTTTCCCAGGTGGTGGATGTGGTGCATGGGGCGGGTATTTCGCTAAAAGTGGCCAAATTACGGCCGCTGGGAGTAATTAAGGGTTAAATTACTGTTGCTTACCCCGCAGCATCAACTTTATTATCGAGGGGCTGGAATCAACTATATAGTGGGGCAAATTTTCCAGCGAAAGCGCTTTGGGGATGTTTAAGACTACCAGATCGGCACGCTTGCCCGCCTTAAGCGAGCCGACCCGATGTTCCAGGCCCAGCGCCCGGGCGCCATTTATAGTGGCCATTCGGATGATTTCCCCAGGGTTTAATGGCGGGTATGCCTGATGAGTAAGGCGCATCTCCCGGAACATATCCAGTGATTCATTGCTGGCCAGACTGTCGGTTGCCAGGGAAGCATTGATTCCGGCCGCCAAAAGCTCCTGTATATGAGAATTGTGGCGGCCAAACCACTTATTACTCCCCGGACAGATAACCGCATTTACTCTGGCTTCTGCTAAGATATTCATGTCTCCGGGGGTTAAGTGGTTTAAGTGAACCGCCAGCATATTTTGTTGCAAAACACCAAGCTGTTTCAGGTAAGCTACCGGAGAGACCCCCGGCGCCTGCCAGTTAGGCTCCCATGCTTTAAGTTTTTTAAGTAAATCAGCCAGTACTCCATCGCCGGATTGCACAAATTTAACTTCTTCCGGAGTTTCCGCCAGATGGGTGCATAATGGATAACTGTCGCCTGCCATTTTGGTAATTTGCCGGTAAAGCGCCGGAGATGTGCTGTATGGGGCATGAGGGGATAATCCGGGTAGCATATCAGGCTGTTCAGGAAAAGCCGCCAGCAGTTTTTCTAACTTAAGCAGGGTAGGGGAGACTCGCTCTTCCTGGAACCCCAGGCTTTCCAGGAACACCACCCCGGCCAGTCCTGCATCAAGCAACATTCTGGCTGAAAGACCATCCTGGGAGATATCACCCACGCAGGTGATACCATGAGCCAGGCATTCTTTAATGCCGCCCAGTATAGAGCTGCGGCTTCCCAGCTTACCCTGCTTGCTGCGATGCCGAATGATTTGTGCTATCCAGTCGACAAAAGTCCCCTTGGGACTGATTTCCCCGGCCAGGTTTGAGAGTTCCAGATGAGTGTGGGGATTTACCAGTCCCGGTATTATAGCCGCCGACTCAAAGTTGGCGGTCTTCTCATCAGGATACCGGGAACAAAGCGCCGCCTGTGAGCCGATATCTACAATAAGCCCTTCACGTACCAGAATCGCACCCTCAGAAATGGGAGGCTGTGTTACCGGCAGGATAAAATGGGCTTGATAAAGCATTATGCTTTAATCCAGTCGTGCCAGTCTTTGCCGATATTTCCTTGACGTTTATATCGTAGCATAGCATCCTTACAGGGGCAATCTCTATTTATGGCGGAGAGTTTTGCTAAGGCTTGTGGAAGCAGGCGCCCCATATTTTCAAGCGCCTTCTGTACCGCCTGCTCATCTTGTTTTTCCAGGGTGCCTTCGAAAAGTACTCCTTTTTTATACGGCAGGCAGCGGGTACCCTCAGCGTAATTGGTGATGTAGATTAGCGGTGCATAGCACATTTCCAGTTCTCGGGCTAAAAAAACTTCGGGGGCTATGGTCATGCCTACCATATCGGCGCCCAATACTTTAAGCATGCGCACCTCAGCCGGGGTTTCCAAACGAGGGCCTTCGGTGCAGGCATAAGTGCAGGTATTATGGAGGGGCGTTCCGGCGGCTATTAATACCTCCGTAAGCGTTTGACGCAACTGGGGGCAGAAAACCGGATGCTGGCGGATAAATCCCAGCCCCTGGCCGTCATAAAAGGTGTGGGGACGGTTCTTGGTAAAATCCAGCAGATCGTCAGGGATAACATATTCACCAGGTTTATAAGCCGGGTTAATGCCACCGGGTCCACTCCAGGTCAGGATCCGTTCTATGCCGATCTCCTTCAGCGCCCAGATATTAGCCCGGTAGTTTACATCGGGGGCGGTGATGCGATAGTTTTCCTCACCGTGCCGGGAGATAAAGGCTACCGGCAAATTATCGTTTAAGCGATAGAAATGGATGGGAGCAGACTCGCCGAAGGGAGTGGATATGCGGCGGCATTCTAATTCCCGGCCCCAACTACGGCCATCAATCCGGCAGGCTCCGCTGCCGCCGATAATAGCTAATTTGAAATCCATATCCGGTTTCTCTCACTGCTGTCAACAACTTCAGTTTTTTGGGGTGTTTTTTGCCGGTAGCCGAATAACTTACGGGGTTGGGCGCAAAAACCTATATCTTCTATCAAGCGCACCAACTCTTTTATATCGGTTTTATGTTCTGTACCGGTGGCCCGCACCACATTTTCTTCCAGCATAACTTCCCCGATGTCATTGGCGCCGAATTTAAGCGCCAGTTGAGCAATTTTTAAGCCTTGCGTAACTATTGAGGCCTGAAGCACAGGGAAATTGTCCAGCATTATGCGGGAGACCGCCAGCGTGCGCAGGTAATCCGTAGCGCTGGTTGACTCCCCGCCAAGGGCGGTATTTCCGGGTTGATAGCTCCAGGGAATAAAGGCGGTGAAGCCGGCGGTTTCATCCTGCAACCGGCGCAGTAGCTCCAGGTGAGTAATGCGGTCCAGTGACGACTCAACATGCCCGAACATCATAGTGGCGGTAGTAGGCAATCCTAATTCATGGGCACAAACCATGACCGTGAGCCATTCATTCGCCCGGCACTTTCTGGGACTAAGCCGCAGGCGTACCTTTTGGGTCAGTATTTCAGCCCCTCCACCGGGCATGGAATCAAGTCCCGACTCAATCAACTTTGTCAAAATTTCTTTAATCCCGTAACCTGAAAGCCTGGATAAATGAATAATCTCCGGTGGGGATAAAGCATGTATATGCAAATCTAAATTACTCTTTAAATATTTGAACAACCGGCAAAAATATTCTATTCCCAGGCAAGGATGAAGGCCGCCCTGTAGCAGGATATGCCGTCCGCCCCGGGCTAACACCGCCTGGGCTTTATCGAGAATCTCATCGGCGGTCAGGGTATAAGCTTCAGGATGATTCGGGGGCTTGAAAAAGGCACAGAAACGGCAGCCGGAAAGGCATATATTGGTATAGTTTATGTTTCTGGTAAGGTGGTAACTGATAACCCGGTCCGGGTTCTTACGCAGCATTAATTCGTAAGCCACATAACCCAAGGAAATAAGATCGCCTTGACAGAGTAATACTAGAGCCTCCGGGGGCGTTATCCGATGCCCGGCTAAGGCTTTGCATAAGATGGAATAGGTGGGGTGCCGACGTTCTAGCGGTAGAATTTTAGATGCACCTCCTCAGGTATCAGGCCCTCAACGCCGGCCATTTGATAAAAGTGTACAAGCGCTTGCAGTTGTTCATCCTGAAGTTCATATTGAATGCGATTCTGTAAATAATCCAGGCATACTTCAGGGCTGATACCAAGCTTGGCGGCTTCGGCCCGGGCAATTTGGGGTATTTGTGTCAGCCCCAGAGCTTTGGCTGCCAACAGGATATTCACGGCTTCCCCGGCGTCGACATCTTTTCGTACCGCCAGCAGTGCGAAAACAAAACTCATGCCGGTATATGCCTGCCACAGCGCTCCCAGATCAATACAATGATAACCGTTCCGGGGAACCATAAGCGCCTGATCACCGATTAATAATGCGGCATCGGCCTTAGTCAGCATATTCGAAAGATGCGGCGGCGATGTACAATATTCAGGATGTATGCCAAAGCAATTGGACAGCAAAACCTTTACCAGGGCGGCTGAGGTGCGGGAGGATTCATCCAGGGCTACCCGGTATATAGCGGGTGGTATTAGCTTACTGTAAAGCAATACACTCTTTACCGCTCCCAGGGAGGAAATGCCTATTCCGGGTATAATCCGATAATTATCACCCAAGACATATTCAATGGTCGGGATCATGGCTATATCCAGTTCCTGCCGGGCCAGGGCATCGGCTAATCCGGCGGGAGAATCCTCTATAAGGGTGAGGTCATGTTTGATTTCACCGGTAATCAATGGATAGAAAAGGGGCTTGGCATTCAAATATGGTACTATACCAACCCGTATACCGGCCATTTTAATTTACCTCCCGGCAGCGGCTATAGAGCGTATCCCGTTGTATGGGGATATAGCCGGCCTGACGGATCAGACTCACTAATTGATTGCGGGTTAAAGCCTGAGCTGTTCTGGCTCCGGCGGCATGGGTAATCTTCTCTTCCAGTACAGTGCCGTCTAAATCATCTACCCCGAACCCTAAAGATATCTGGGCTAAATTTTCTCCCAGCATAATCCAGAAGGCTTTTATGTGAGGGAAATTATCCAGCATCAAGCGGGAGATGGCCAGTGTCTTTAAATCATCGACCGCCGTAGTCATATGATATCCCTTGAGTTTTGTATTCCGGGGATGAAAGGCCAACGGGATAAAGGCCAGAAAGCCGCCGGTTTCGTCTTGCAGCTTGCGCAAGGCCAGCAGGTGTAACAGGCGCTCTTCATAGGTTTCCATATGGCCATAGAGCATGGTAGCGTTGCTGTGCAGCCCCAGTTCATGGGCTTGGCGCATTACATTAAGCCAGCCTTCACCGGAGAGTTTATGGGGACAAATATTATTGCGGATGCGTTGGCTGAACACTTCGGCCCCACCTCCGGGCAGCGAACCCAGGCCGGCTTCTCTGAGTGTGTTTAAGGTTTCTTTTAAAGATAATCCTGAAATCTCAGCCAGGTGAGCTATCTCCACCGCAGTAAAGGCCTGTAAATGTCCCTGGGGGAATTTTTCTTTCAAGTTCGACAGCATATCTAAATAGTAGTCAAACGGAAGTTGCGGATTTAAGCCGCCCACGATATGAAATTCCTGAATACCAGCCGCCATCCCCACCGCTGCCCGATCTAATATTTCTTCCAGGCTCATGGTGTAAGCCCCTGGCGCGCCTGCCTCTTTACTGAAAGCGCAGAATTTACAACCGTTCTTGCAAATATTGGTGTAGTTTATGTGCCGGTTGACAATAAAGTGGGCCTGGCGGCGGTTCTTTTTCTCACGCACTAAATTAGCCAGATATCCTATATGGTGCAAGTCCGGTGATTTAAAAAGCGCTAATCCATCTTCGAAGGAGAGTCGCTCCCCCGATTCAAGCTTAGCTTCGATGCGTTTAAATAATTCCAGCTCTTTTAATGACATATTTATTACCCGCTGAACCAGAAAATATCAGCCACCGTAAACAAGAGCAGCGTCAGGCTGATAATGCCGTTTATGGTACAAAAGGCCAGGTTGGCCCGTGAGAGATCGTGCGGTTTAACTATTATGTGCTGAAAAGCCAACAGCCCGCCTATTACCAATAGCCCAAAACCATAGATAAGGTGGAGTTGCCCTAAATACATGATAAACACCAAAATGATAAACATAAACCCATACAGCGCAGCCGAAATGCCCAGCGCCCGGCGAAGGCCGAACCGCTGGGGGATAGAATGTAATCCCGCCCGCTGGTCACAATCTGCATCCAGGCAGGCATAGATTATGTCAAATCCGGCCACCCAGAATAAGGTTGCCAAAGCAATAAATACAGGCAGCGCCTCTATTGTGCCCCGGATTCCTATCCAGGCGCCAATGGGGGCCACTCCCAGGCAAAGCCCCAGAAATAAGTGTGAATAAGCGGTGAAACGCTTGGTATAGGAGTAGGTATAAATAATCGCCAGCGCTACGAGAGAAAGTGCAAAAGGTAAGGGACCTAAAAAATAGGCCGAGCAAACAAACAATATACTACAGGCAACAATAAAAACAATCACCTGCAAATCGGATAGCTTACCGGCCGGCAGCGCACGCATAGCGGTCCTGGGGTTTTGAGCATCATACTTGGCATCCGCCAGCCTGTTAAATGCCATAGCCCCATTTCGGGCGCCGGTCATAGCCAGGATTATCAGGCCCAACTTATCCCAGGCGGGCCAGCCCCGGGCTGCAAGAAAGGTAGCCATTAAAGCCACCGGTAAGGCAAAGATTGTGTGGGGAAATTTTACCATCTCCAGGATTAAGGCGGTTTTTTCCCACAGGCCTTCCAGCGGCCAGGGAGTTGACAAAATTTGCAGTTTTTCTTCTCTCATTAGTCAGCTTTTGGTTTTGGAGATGTATCCTTTTAGAATGACTATTTTAGAATGACTATATGTAAAGTTGCAACCCTTATGCCATTTAATAAAAGCGCTCACGCAGTCGGCATAAACAACTTAACTATATGAAATGATGCTTGTTGTGATCAAACTACGCCTGAAAGTATTTTTTAAGTTGTATGGCAGGTGTGCCATAGGTGGGGTGTGGTTGGTATAGGGTGTTTTATAGAAAAGGGCTTGAGGGAAAGTTTATCAGTCGGCTAACCTATTTTTGATGCGGTATGAATCTACTTTGTTAACCGTATCACGATCCGGCTTAATCTCTTCAGGCCAATCTCTATGGCGACCTTCCTGTTTATATTTCCTGGTTACATCAATGAGGATTTGGCCATTTTTATAAAAAGTTATATCGCAGTTTGGATTTACATTATTAAACATCTTCCAGGCAACATATGAAAGATCATGTAAGTCGCCGCCCCCATCAAGCACCAGGATAATATCGATACAAGCTGAAGGGTCATTTCGCCAAATGGCGGTAGCCGCCTCCCTGGCCTGAAAAGGTCGTGATTTGTCGATAGCAGTCAGTAAAAGTTTCAATCTGGTATCTGGAAAGGGAAGTTGCGCATCGATAATATGAGGGATGCCCGCTAGCAATGCTTCAATTGTCGGGAGATTCTTAGCCGTAGCTTTTTTATCCCGCTGCTTGAATTCTCCGGGCATCCGCCGGGTCAGATCCAGCCCCAGCTTAGAACCATAAAGCGGCTGGGGGGCCGAGTGATCCAGTACATCCAACACCCCTTCACTGAACAAAAGGTCTTGCCGGGGGTCCAGCTTATCCAACAGTTGCCGGACAACCAGTTTATAATCATGGATATCCATATCATCATCGGTAATCAGCAGCATTTTAGAAAAACTCAGTTGCCCCATTCCCCAGAGCGCGCTCATTAACTTCCGGGCCTGATAGGGATAGCGTTTCTTAATCGACATAATGGTGCAGTTATGGAAAGCCCCCGCCTGGGGTAAATCCATATCCACAATCTCCGGGTATTGAGTTCTTAACAGCGGTAAGAAAATAGTGGCCGTAGCCTGGGCCATAAAGCAATCTTCCATCGGGGGCTTGCCCACAATGGTAGTAAAATAGACCGGTTTTCTGCGGTGAGTGAGGGCGGTTAAATGAAAAACGGGGTAGGGGGCGGCGGCTGAATAATAACCCGTGTGATCGCCAAAAGGCCCTTCAATCCTGGATTCTTCTAAATCCACATAACCTTCCAGCACATATTCGGCAGTGGCCGGAACCTCCAGCTCAATAGTCTTGCATTTCACCAGCTCCACATTCTTTTTTCTGATAAATCCAGCCAAAAGCAGCTCATCCAGGCCCGGCGGCATAGGCGCCGTGGCGGCAAAGGTCACCGCCGGCTCAGTACCTATGGCTACCGCCACCGGCATTCTTTTGCCGGCTGTCTTATATTCATGATAATTTGCGGCGCCATCTTTATGTATATGCCAGTGCATGCCAGTAGTTTTTTTATCATAAACCTGCATCCGGTACATGCCCACATTTCGCCGGCCGGTTTCAAAACTTTTAGTAAATACTACCGGGAAGGTTATAAACCTGCCGCCATCCTTGGGCCAGCACTGTAATATGGGCAATTTATAGAGATCAATATCATCGCCGGTGAGCACTACTTCCTGACAGGCGGGGGTTTTGGACTTGATCAGCCTGGGGGAAAATTTGGTGAAGGAAAACAACTTGCTTAAAATTGACAATTTATCCCGGAGATTTTCAGGCGGTGAAATATCCAGCATGCTTTGTATGTCGGCGGCAATTTCCGCCAAATCCTCCACCCCCAGCGCCAGGCACATCCTTTTGAGGCTGCCGTAGGCGTTTATCAATACCGGCGCTTCATAACCATTAACATTTTCAAATAATAACGCCTGACCTTCTTTTTTAATGAATCTATCGGCAATCTCGGTTATTTCAAGAATCGGGGACACCGGCTGCTTTATACGCAAAAGCTCACCTGCTTGCTCTAAGCGTGATATGAATTCCTGCAAACAGTTATAGGTAGTTCTCATTTTGTAAAGGCCGCCGCGGTTAATTGCACTATAGAATTTAACACGATTAAACAGTAGCTGTCAAAACAAAAAGTGTTTCCAAATAACAATAAACTTTGGACTTGACAAGCACAGCAGAACGTTCTATGATTCGTTATGTGGCGAAATATGAGGAATAAAAATGTTTGACTTTATGACCATTATCAAGGCGCTGGCTGACGAGAATCGTGTCCGTATACTAATGTCTCTAAAGGAGAGAGAGCTATGTGTTTGTCAGGTCACTGAGTTGCTGGGTTTGGCGCCGTCTACGGTGTCCAAACACCTGGCTATTCTCAAGCAAGCCCGTTTGCTGGAGTATCGCAAAAATGGCCGTTGGATTTATTATCGACTGGCCGATAAAGGTAAATCGGAGATGGCGGACGAAGCCCTGGCCTGGGTACAAAAAGCCTTAGCAAATGATAAGCAGCTTAAAGATGATGAAGACCGCCTGGAGGCGATTCTCAAGGTTGATGCAGAGCAACTATGCCGGAAATATTGATGATACACAAGGAGAATGAACATGACTAAAGGAACTTGCACTACCAAACAACCCAAAACTCTGAGTGTATTTGAGAGATATTTAACGCTTTGGGTGCTGCTGTGCATAGCTGCCGGGATTGCTCTGGGTAAGTTTGCGCCCCAGGTGGCGGTTAAACTGGATGCACTCTCCATATACCAGGTATCCATCCCGATTGCGGTGTGCCTGTTTTTCATGATGTATCCCATCATGGTAAAGATAGATTTTTCACAAGTGGTAACGGCTGCCAAAACCCCAAAGCCGGTAGCTTTGACCTTATTCATCAATTGGATAATCAAGCCCTTCACCATGTATCTGATTGCCTCATACTTTTTGGGATATTTGTTTAAGGACTTTTTGCCGGGCACCGAGATTATAAAAAACGGCCAGCAAGTCGAGTTGTGGCGAAGTTACATATCTGGTGCGATTTTACTGGGGATTGCCCCATGCACGGCCATGGTTTTGATGTGGGGTTATCTGGCTAAGGGCAACGATGGACTCACTTTAGTCATGGTGGCCATAAATTCACTGGCCATGCTGGTGTTATATGCCCCACTGGGGGGATTTCTGCTGGGGGTAAACGCTATGCCCATTCCCTGGCAGACTATATTATTCTCGGTAGCGATTTATGTGGCCCTGCCACTTATTGCCGGATATTTTTCACGTAAGTGGATTATCAAATATAAGGGTCTGGAATGGTTTAAAACAAATTTCCTGCACCGGCTTACCCCTATAAGCATAGTGGCGCTGCTGGCCACCCTGGTGCTTTTATTCTCTTTTAAGGGAAAGATGATTATGGAATATCCGCTGACCATACTCTGGATTGCCATTCCACTGGCTATACAAACTATATTTATCTTTACCTTAGGCTATGTTCTGGCTAAGTTCCTGGGCCTTTCTTATCAGGATGCGGCGCCGGCGGCGCTGATCGGGGCCTCGAATCATTTTGAGGTAGCTATAGCCACCGCCGCCATGCTGTTTGGCTTATCTTCGGGAGCGGCGCTGGCCACAGTGGTGGGGGTGTTGATTGAGGTGCCGTTGATGTTGTTGCTGGTTTTTGTCTGCCAGAGAACCTGCGGCATGTTTGAAGATTGCAGCTTGGATTTACCCGGCTGCAGTAAGCACTATACCGCACTTCGGCTTGATAAAAACTGCTAATTATGGTGTTGAAGGAGCCGGCGCCCCTGAAGATTTAGTCTCTTCAGGGTAGACAATTTTTACATATTTGCCGTAGGCTTGCAGGAATTCAGCTATAAATTTATCATGATCCTTGCTGGATTTTACGCTTATTTGCAAAGATAGCCTTCCGGGGGTGTCTTTTTCAATAAGAATATCTATCTCGGTTACCTCGGTAAAACCGGAACCCCGCCTGGCCCGAATTACTCCGGTTTCAATATAGAACTGATTTATCTGGAAACCAATTTCGGTAAGTGTTTTTTTGGCCTTTGAAAAAGCCCCTTCATAGGCTGCCCCTTCGATGAAAAATCTCTTCCCCTCTTGACCGCCGGCCAGATAACGCTGGCCGGGACAACCGGTAATGAAAATAAGCGACAGCACACCGCCCGCCATACTCAACAAACCTGCCCTCGAAATTTTGTTCAGCATAAGTCTGCCCCCTCAGTTGGTTAGATATTTAAGTTGATATTATCATATAGATGATACGCTTATTTACATGAATTATGCAAGTTTTTTTCTTTAGCCAGTCCAAGAACATATAACTCACGGCTGCCTTTGCGGATAGCCTTGGGTCGTATTATGTGCACTTTATGAAACTGTTTTTTAAGCTTATTCAGCAGTATATCCAGGTCTTCGCCTTCAAACACCTTAACCAGCAGATTTCCGGCAGGGCATAAAAAGCTTTGCGCCAATGATAACGCACTTTCAGCCAACTCAAGCGAAGCCTGCTCATCAACCAGTTTGACGCCGGTAGTAGCCGGCGCCATATCGCTTATTACAGCCTCAAAAGCGGCTGATAAGCCTTCAATCCGCCCGCTCGGTAGTTGATTGACATCGGCGCAGATAAAGCGGGCGTTGTGGGGTAGGGGGATGCTCAACTTTTTTATGTCCATCCCTACTACCAAGCCGTGCTTGCCTACCGCTTTAGCACAGTATTTAAGCCATGAGCCGGGGTAACAGCCCAACTCCAGCACCCGATAACCCGGCTTTATTATTTTATACTGCTGATTAATTTGCTCAAGCTTATACACCGAACGGGCGGGATAGCCCTCGGCCTTGGCTTTTTTAAAATAATGGTCTTTAGGCTTATACATTTGGCCTGAAAATAGGAGCAGAAAGTGGGCAGGCGCAATTTAATGTCAAGTGTATTTTTCCAGTTCCTTAAGGATAGTATCCTGTACTTTATCGTATTTTGCGGGCAGCTCCAGCGGCAGGTTGGCATAGTGATGATTTACATTCGGCAGGCGGCTCTCATGATAGCGCAACTGGAAATCGGCAAACTTTAAGCCATTGGCGGTGGAGATTACTACGACTTTATCCTCCGGCTTTATATCGCCGCGCTCCACCAGCTTAAATAACACCGCCAGCGCCACCCCGGTATGCGGACAGGTTAGGAGACCGGTACGATCAGCCCGGGCGGCTGCATTGGCCAGCTCATCTTCGCTGGCCTGCTCCACGATGCCGCTGAATTGCTTAAGGATGTGGACCGCTTTTTGGATACTGACCGGATTTCCGATCTGGATAGCGCTGGCCAGAGTTTTTTGAGCCTTTATCGGCTCAAATTCCTTAAAGCCTTTTAAATAGCTCAAATATAGTGGATTGGCCCGCTGGGCCTGGGCGCAGACTAAGCGCGGCAAACGGTCAATGATCCCCAAATCCTGCATCATCAGAAAGCCCTTGCCGATAGCGCTGATATTCCCCAGATTGCCCCCCGGCACGATCACCACATCCGGCACCGTCCAGTCAAGCTGCTCTACCAGCTCAAAGCTGATGGTTTTCTGACCTTCTATGCGCAGGGAGTTCATGGAGTTGGCCAGGTAGATGTTATTGGTCTCGCACACCTTACGCACCATCTTCATACAGCCGTCAAAATCGGTATCCAGTGAGATAGTCAAGGCCCCGTTAGCCAGCGGTTGAATGAGCTGGGCGTTGGATACCTTGTGCTTGGGCAGGAACACAATGGCCTGAATACCGGCCATGGCGCAATATGCGGCCAGAGCGGCCGAGGTGTCGCCGGTGGAGGCACAGGCTACGGCGTTTATTTTCCGCCCATCGGCGATCATCTGCTTTACCATGGATACCAAAACGGTCATCCCCAAATCCTTGAAAGAGCCGGTGTGGTTGTTGCCACATTGCTTGACCCATAAATCTTCAACATTAATCTGCTTACCCAAACGTTCGGCCCAGAACAGGTTGCTGCCCCCCTCATAAGCCGAGACGATATTGTCATTCTCCACATTGGGGCAAACCAGTTCCTTCTTGCCCCATACCGAGCTGCCGTAGGGCCAGGCGGAGCGTTTATAACGCCGGTCGAATAAATCCTTCCAGGCGTCGGCGCTGCGGCGTTTTAAGCGCTCTATATCATGCTGAACCTCCAGCAGATTGTCGCACTCAGGGCAGCGATAAATCACTTCAGATAAATCATGCCGGCCGGGACAGCCGCCGATACACTGAAACCACGCCTTATATTTCATAAATAAACTTTCCGGAACGTTTGTATTAGGTGTTCTTGTCTGGTATTATTAAATGGATATGCAGTGCAACCAGGACATTGTATTAAAATAGCCTCAAACTGTCAAATCTAAAAAATCACACCGCTAAAAAAATCCATTTACTTATGTTGGCCGGTATGGTAACATAAATGGATATCTATTTTTACCCTTATTTATGACCGTGCCGGGAATACCCCGCAGCTTGCTGCGGGGATGAGAGGCACACCGCTAAAGCCTTTGCGATATGATAGAATAGGAGTATGGGAATTGACCGTACTCCACATGCTGTATATCACATTCAGTATCATTTTGTGTGGCGACCTAAATATCGCAATGGCTTACTTACTTCCGCTCGCCGAGCCTACTTACTATATTTGCTGAGGCGCATTGCTCGGGAGTATGACTTTAAGGTCGTGGAAGTTGAGGTGGTGCCGGATCATGTTCACCTATTTGTTTCAGGGCCGCCAAGATATTCGCCAGCCCGACTAATGCAAGTAATCAAGAGCATAACGGCTCGTGAGATGTTCAAAAAGTTTCCAGAATTACGCCGAGCGCTTTGGGCTGGTGAATTCTGGGGGCCTGGTTACTATGTCGGTACTGCTGGTGACGATGTAACCACAGATATGATCAAACGATATATCCGGCAGCAACTCGACGACACGACCGCTGTTTAAGATACCCCGTAGCTTGCTGCGGGGAGGTTTCATTAGCCTCGGCAGCTGAAGCGGGCATTAAGCTGGAGAAGGATGTGCCCGTGAGCCAGATTGTGGAAGTGCCCAGTGCGGTTAGCTTCAACATCTATGAAACGGAGCTGACTCCCAGCCCCATCGTCTCGCAGACCTTCCCCGCCGGGAGTTGGTCGGCAGACCATAACTTCAGTAAATCCATGCAGGGTATTATTAGATTTAAAGTGGATTTTACCAATACCGCCTCCCTGGCCAAGGATACGCAACTATGGCTGGAGATTGAGCTGGATGGGGTGGTGAAGGGCGCCAGGGAGCAGATAGGCCAGGAAACCTGGGCGCTGTTTGCCGAAGAGGCGGTGTATGCAGATATCGCCGGTGATGCCGACACGCTGGATGGGATTGATTCCACCGGCTTGATTCAGCAGGGAGAACCAAATAGTGTTATTGGAACGATGATTCAGGATAGCACGATTAGCAACGCTGATTTGGCTGCAGGCTCGGTAACTACCGCCAAGATTGCAAATGCTGCGGTAACTGCGGCCAAGATCGTCGGTGGCCCCGGCAGCGGGGTGGATGCTGATATGCTGGATGGGGTACATGCGGCTGATTTGGAGGAATCGGCCGAGATTGACGCTGATATAGCTGCTCATACAGCAGATGTAGCCGCTCATCATACTCGCTACAGCGACGCCGAGGCTGGCGCTACGGTAGGCCCCCATGTTAGCTCGGTGGATGGCTTGGCCGGGGGAACCATTGCCGGCGATGTCTTTATCACCAGCGACATGATAAGCCTGGGGAATGTGGGCATTGGCAGCCTGACTCCCAGTGCTCGCCTGACGGTGGTGGGCGATGTACATATTACCAGCGGTCTGGTGGTGGAGGGTACCTTTTCAGCCACCGGGGTGGATGCCGATATGCTGGATGGGATTGATTCCACCGGCTTGATCCAGCAGGGCGAGCCAAATAGTGTTACCGGGGCGATGATTCAGGATAGCACGATTACCAATGCTGATCTAGCTCCAGACTCAGTAACCAGCAGCGAGATAGTGGATGGTGCGGTAACTGCGGCCAAAATCGCCGGTGGCCCCGGCAGCGGGGTGGATGCTGATATGGTGGATGGATTGCATGCTGCTGAGATTGCTTCAGTCGGCCACAACCATGACACCCGGTATTACACTGAAACTGAGGTAAATACGCTTGTAGCTGGACTGCAGGCCCAGATTACCGCCTTGCAGGTCAAGCTGGCCAATATGAGCGTGGTGGGCAACACGGTTATCTTCAGTGGAGTCAATGTACAAGTTAAAAGCGGCAGCGGAGCTACTGCCGGGGCGGTCAACGGCCTGGGCAACCTGATTGTGGGTTATAATGAGTCGTCTGGGGATGACCACAGTGGCTCCCACAATTTGATCATTGGCCCTTATCATAGTTATGCTAGCTATGGGGGGTTGGTAGCTGGTTACAACAATTCCATTATCGGCAACTTTTCCTCGGTCAGCGGCGGGAGTAATAACACCGCCAGCAGCAACTACGCCTCGGTCAGCGGTGGAAACAGTAACACCGCCAGCGGCTCATCATCCTCGGTCAGTGGCGGGAGATATAATGACGCCGGCGGGGACTGGTCATCGGTCAGCGGGGGTGGCGGGGATGCAGCAGCCAAAGGCAACACCGCCTTTGCCCATTACTCATCTGTAAGCGCCGGAGAGAATAATCTGGCCGGTGACCCGGCGTTAATCGATCATACCATCGGCAGCACATCTTCAGTCAGCGGGGGGTATGATAACACCGCCAGCGGTCAACTCTCTTCGGTTACTGCCGGGCGGAATAACGCCGCCAGTGGCTGGGCTGCTTCGGTCAGCGGCGGGAGTACCCGCTCGGCTGTCGGCAGTTATGATTGGGCGGCGGGATCGCTTTGGGAAGATCAGTAAAACCAGCCTGCTTATCATGAATGGAGGACTATTTACCGCAGAGTACGCGAAGAAATGCAGAGAGTGAATAAACTATGAAAAGCCAAGCTCTGCGAACCTTTGCGCTCTCTGCGGTTAAATTTCTTTATTTACGTTCCTGGATAATTTCGTGAGAAAGGGGAACTTTCAAAGTGGATAAACGTTTTCTTATCTCTGCGATGGGTAATTCCTGGGCACCCCTTTTACCGAGTGTGGGCTCACTCTTAGTTTTAAGAGTAACAGGCTAAAATCAAGACGAAATTCCGGGGTCAGCATACTCAATTGCCCCACCGGGGAGCAAGCTCCCTTTCTCAAAGACACATGCTTTAGGCGCTAACATTGTTTACATGTTATCGATAGCCCTTCATCGCCCCAGCGCAGTTGGTCATTGCTCCACCGCAGGTGGCGCAGGTGGTTATTCATAATGCGACCACATGCGAATTAGCTTTACGGTTTTGATGTTGTCCAGAACTTGATAAACCAGCCGGTGTTTAATATTGATACGACGGGAGTGGGCGCCGGTAAGATCGCCAACTAATTTTTCAAATGGTGGATGATTCTGGTAAGGATTTTCGCCTAATAGGGCTAAAAGTTTTTCCGCCTTAGAGCGAAGACCGGCTGAAGCCAGCTTTTTGGCATCTTTTTGCGCCTGCCTGGTGAATACTAAAGCCCAACTCACCAATCCAGCTCCGGGCTACATTGTTCAACCGGCGTCGCCAGCCCCTCCCGGATGGATTCTCTCATGCCAGGGATGGATAAAAGATATAGAGTTTCTTGTATAGCGCGCCAATCTTCTTCTGAAATCAGAACAGCGCCTCCCCTTTTGCCGGTTATGTGTATGGGGCTATGGGTCTTAGCCGCCTCATCCAGCAGGCCGTATAACTTCGCTCTGGCTTGACTTACAGTAAGCGTTTTCATAATTACCACCTCTGCCCAAAGGGTACGTTATCACGTACGCATTGTCAAGTAGTTTATTAGGGGAGTCGTGGACAGTTTTACCTAACTTATTGTAAATATAAGCCTGATGTTTCGGCGTGGGGACACGCCGAAACATCAAAAAAGTGTCCACGACTCAGGTTTATTAGGGGAGCAAGCTCCCTTTTTCAAAGATACTGCTAAGAATTAATAAAACCGGACTATGTCCGGCCACCGCAGGTGGTCATTGCTCCACCGCAGGTGGTTGATTATCCAAAAACACAATTTCTACATCCGGGGGCAGCTTAAGCTGGAACTTGTCCGGTGGTATAGCTTCATTTATAACCGGTTTTTTATATTTAAGCTCCAGCCGGCTGGATTGATCTAATCTTTCTACTTTAATACTGGTAGGTAAGTAAATATCCGTTAACTGTTCAAAGCCTCCCCAACTAACCTGCCACTGCCTGGCAGATTCCGCCGTCTGAACCAGCTTCATGCCATAAAGCCGATATGGGTGAAGCCATATTTTATGCGAGCAGCGATTAGTATCCTGACAGAATTTCAATAAATAACGGTAGTCGGCCTCGATATAAGTCAGTTCCGGCTGAATATTACCGGCAGCCGGCAGCGGGATGCAACCCAGCAGGACATCAACCAGCTCAGCCGCCGAAAGCCTGATGCCCAGCAAACGATAAATATTCAGGCTGTCGGCAGCCCCCTTAACGGCCTTTTTATCCGCCGGTGCGTACCACAACAGACCATCCTCGTTTAATACAAAAAAATACATCGGCTGCATAAACATATTCACTGCTTCTAATCTTATAAAATGCGGCCGCTGCACCAACAATATAGCGTTGAAATTTTTTTGATCCTCAGGGGTGGTTATGGTAAGGCGGGTTATGGTACGCAGACTGCTGATTTGATCATTTCGGCGGCGGATTGAAGACAGCATCTCCCAGGCAGAGAGCAGCTTTCGTCTGGTATCCGGCCTGGTGAGCGGAGTCACACATCCGGCAACAAAAAAAAGCAGCCCCGTCAGGCTGCTCAACAATCGAAAAAAATATCTCCCCCGCGGGAGGTATTCCATGAGCATTATTGGCTCATATCCCCCAGCTTTTTATTAACCCGTTCCAACTTGCCGCTGATCCTCTTATCATCAGGCGCATATTTCAACGCCTTCTCCCACTGACTGCGAGCGTTTCGGTACTGACCCTGCATATAGTACACTTCCGCCAGATGATCATATATCTCGGCATTGTTGCTTAACAGGTTAACCGCCCGTTCCAATTCAATCCGGGCTTTCTCGAACCAGCCCTTCTGGAAATACGCCCAACCCAGGCTATCCACAAATGCACCGTTATTAGGCTCAAGTTCCAGCGCCGTTCTGATTTCAGTGATGGCCTCATCCAGATTCCGGCCGGTCTCAGCCCACATATAGCCTAAATAATTATGGGCCTCGGCATGTTTTGGATTTATACGGATAGTCTCTCTCAACTGCTTGACCGAGTCATCAAAGCGGTTCATCTTTTCATATATAGTCCCCAGGAAGAAATGAGCCTCATCATAATCAGGATTAATTTCGATTCCCCGCATTAAGGCCTTGATAGCATCTTCGTAGCGCTCGCTATCTTTATAGACCAGCCCCAGGGAGAGATAAAGGTCTATTTCTGTGGGTTGTATTGAAATTGCTTGCTCCAACACCTGTACCGACCTATCCATTTGACCCATTTGCATGTACACTTCAGCCAAATACAGATAAGCCTTTCCCAGGCCGGGGTTGTATTCGACGACTTTATTTAACTGTTCCAGCGCACTCTGGTAATCCTTTAGCTCTTCATAAGTAAGCGCCAGGCAGAAACGGGCATCAGCACTCTCAGGATCCAATTCCACCGCCTGTTTGAACTCTTTAATCGCCTGCTCATATTTACCCTGTCGCGACAAGATAGAGCCTAATTTGAGATACACCCCGACATTTTCGGGAAAATTTTGCTGAACTTCACGATATTCAATAACCGCTTTGCCTAATTTTTCCTGGGCAATATATATCTGCCCCAATTTATCGTGAATATAAACATTGCGGGGATCAATCTCCAATAGTCGTTTATAAATTTCCTGGGCTTCGTCCAGCATGTTTAAGGACAAATATACAGCTCCCAGCTTATGCAGCGCCATTTCAAAATCGGGCTTTATCCGCAAGGCTTCCTCAAAATGCACAATAGCTTCATCCGGTTTATTAATCTTCATATAAAGCCCGGCCAGGTAAAAATGCGTGATAAATGAATTCGGATCGTTTTTCAGCCATCTTTTATATGTATCCACAGCATTTTCATAATCATTCAATTCGTAATAAATCTCGGCAATGATAATATATGCATCTTCATAATCAGGGTCTATTTGGATGGTTTTATTATAAGCGGCAATTGCCGGCTTATATTTCTTCAAATGCAAATACAAATCACCCAATAAGCGATAAGCCTCTTTATACTCAGGATTAACCGATAATGCCTGTTCTAATTCCTGAGCAGCTTCAGTAAACCTACTTTTATTGATATATAAGCTCGCCAGAGAATAATGCAGATATGCTGACCCAGGGTCCAGTTTTACCGCAGCCTGATACTCGGTTATGGCCTTTTGAATCTTAGACGCTGATTCATAAAGCCGCCCCTGAGCAAAATGATAATAGGCATTAGGTGGGCTATTGCTGGCCTTAACTTCCCCGGCCACCGTATAGAAATATGGCGATTCATCTTTACTGTCAGTGGCATCACTTATATCGGCCATATTTGCAGCCGAGAGACAACTGCTCAGCAACACCACCCCGCTTAACACTAATAACACAAGCTCCTTCTTCACAATACCACTTACCCCGGTCATTACAGAAAAATTACATTAGAATTACATTATCATTTATTTTAATTATATCAGCACAATAGAATTAGTCAAATCCTAATTGAGCCCGAATAACCCGCAGCATATTAGATGCAAGTCGGCGTTTAGTTAAAAAACTTAAGTTTATTAGCTTTCCAGGCATGTTTTCGACAATTGATTTCTTTAAAAACAGGTGGTGCCGAGGGACGGAATTGAACCGCCGACACAAGGATTTTCAGTCCTCTGCTCTACCGGCTGAGCTACCTCGGCATATCTACATTTTTAAAGACTAATGGCATAATCTCGGCGGAATACATCCAAAGATTATTTTTTATAACATTTTAGTAACCGATTGTCAACCAGCAGGAAAACAACTAATGGAAAATTATTTTTTATGCTCCTTAAGCTTCTTTATCCGAAGCCGACAGCCCTCTGTTTATAGACCTCACATAGACCTCACATTTTTCGCAGACATCATTGCCGTGGTTTACCGCACAAATAGTGCCCTCCACTTCCCAACAATTCTTTTTCAACTTAAACGCAAGACAGGAAGTCTCAAAACGTGAAGCGGGACAATCCTTGATTTCCCAGCAATTTTCCATCGCAAAACCTTTTTTTGCAGGCCACCGCCCGCTTTAATCAAAGGGGACTTTGCCCTTTATAAATAAGTTAAGCCGATTTTACATCAAACTTTAGGTTATTGTAACCTTTCGGTAAAAAATATTATTTTACATTTTAATTAAAAGAGACCAATATGGTCAATTTTATTTCAGCCATCCAAGGGGCTTGTCGGACTCTAGCTGCCGCCCCTGGTTAATTTAATGGTGGGAAAAGATTCCTTTAAACTTTCCGGGGTTATACCATCTAACTTTCCGGCCAGAATAGCAGTAAGTAATATGTATTTGCCAGTTTTTAAAACCGGCTCATTCTTCTTGATAAAGCCGTCGACACCGCTGCTGGCTTCAGGCACGATGCTATAAATAAAGAAAAGCGCCCGGGGGTTTATGTCTTTAACTTGATCCGCCAGCTCGCTGCCTGAAACCTCTCCCTTATCAAACACCTGCGCCGACACCACAAAAGCAGGAAAATCACCGGCCACTGCGCGCAACACAACATCTGCCTCGGTGGTATAAATAATCTCTTCAGCGCGCTTGGGGTTTATTACCGCCACACATTTTCTTACATCGTCAAGAATGTCCTGACGAGTAAGTCTAACCACTATTTTCATATTGCTCCCCCTAATTATATAACGGCAATAGTTGATCTTGCGATTTTCTCTAACCGAATCATGGCCTTCCACTATAATCCATTTTAATCTTTTTAATTCACATATAGTAACATAGTAACAAGGTGAATAGTGCTGTTGAGTATAATTTCAAACCGCCCTTATGTCAACTCCTGTGCATTTGGATATTACATTAACTCCCAAATTTCAAAGCTGAGTCGTGGACAGTTTTACCTAACTTATTGTAAATATAAGCCTGATGTTTCGGCTTGAGGACAAGCCGAAACATCACAAAAGTGTCCACGACTCAGCTTTTAAAGAGGTTGATATTTAACAGAAGATGATATATACTGGCCTTAGATGGGGAGTATCGAATGATAGAACAGAACGCAGTATGTTGTTAGAATAACATAAAAAAGCGCCGGTTGATTTATTAATTCACCATTAAACTTTCAAATTAACTACCAGGATAGTGCGATGAAACATTACTCCGGAACCTTAGTATTTTTATTGCTGGCTGGCCTGTGTTTGATTCCCTTATTGGCAAAACCGACCGCTCAAGCTGCAGAATGCCCTTTACCGAAAATAGATATTCCGGGGAAAGATATAGCCGACTTCCCGCGCTATCCCAATTCGGTCAGGGTGCGTTTTACCAGGGAAACCGAAAAGAACGTTATAACCATAGGCAAAAGGGCCAGCGGCGCCGAGGTAACCTACCGAAGCAATGATAGTCTGGATAATATCCTGAACTTTTATAATCGTCAACTCACGGAAAAAGGCTGGGAGCTGGCTTCCAGTAATTATATGGGAGAGGCCAGTATTTATATGGTATTCAGCCGGGGGGAAAATAATATCCTGTTTTCTCTCAGGCCTTATACATCCGGATTCGGTTCGAGAAGGAGGGATGATGCCAATGAGGAATCATCCGCCCCCGGCAATTGTTTTGTTATTCAAGTTTTCCGCTGGAATGAAAAAGATGCGAAACCGCTTGAAAGGATGTCACCGGCCCCGCGGGATAGAGGCCAATCATCCAGAAGGTTTGGCCGGTAGGTTATACAATAATAGGGCAAAGCAGTAATATCTTTTAGCTTAAGATCATCTAACACCATGTCGTATCAACCGCTTAAAATTTATTAAGCCGGAAGTTAGCTCCCGGCTTAATAGAGGAGAGGAAATGGCTCCGGCTCAAAAAATAAATCCACTATATGTTGATAAGAAGAGGGTTTTAGTTCATATTCAACTCATCAATGGGGTAGCGATTAAGGGCTTCTTGCATTTGGCGCACAGAGTGAGATTGACCGATACGCTAAATTTTCAAACCGGCGACAAGCCCTTTTTAGCGGTAACCGATGCCCAGTTTATTACCCCGGACGGAGAGAGTAAAGCCATTTCTTTTGTTGTGATTAACCGGCAACAAATAGTTACTTGTATTCCCCGGCAAGGGGTTAGTGAGTAGTCGTATCGACTTATTATCCCGGCTGGCTGTTTTAATAAAACTGTAATATTGAATTACCAATGATTAAAAAGGTAAATATCCCGTTTCACCGAAAGAAGCTTGTCCAATCTTAAGCCTGCCATGAGAAATCCAAATATTATTCCCCAATGTGGAGAAGAAGACTCGAGGAATGAGCTCAGTGTTCGCCCCCAGTCTTTTGAGGAATATGTCGGTCAAGCTAAGCTGAAAGAAAACCTGCAGGTATTTATTCAAGCTGCCTTAAAACGCGGTGAAGCGCTTGACCACCTCTTGTTTTACGGCCCGCCCGGTTTGGGCAAAACCACCCTGGCTTACCTTATCTCAAAGGAGATGAATGTAAATTTAAGCATTACCTCCGGCCCGGCCATTGAGCGCCCTGGGGATTTAGCGGCCATTCTTACCAATTTACAGGATCGGGACATCCTGTTTATAGACGAAATCCATCGCCTGAATAGTGTGGCTGAAGAAAAACTCTATCCGGCCATGGAGGATTATAAACTGGACCTCATAATTGGCCAGGGCCCCAGCGCCCGTATCCTGCCCTATCAGTTGCCTAACTTTACTTTAATGGGAGCCACCACCCGCAGCGGATTGCTGACCTCTCCCTTACGGGACAGATTCGGCTTTATAAGCCGTCTGGATTTCTATGATCATCAGGAACTGCAAACAATTATAGAGAGGTCCGCCGAAATTCTGGAGATTCGGATTGAACCCCGGGGGGCATTGGAAATTGCACGCCGTTCACGGGGCACTCCCCGCATAGCTAACCGAATGCTGCGCCGGGTGCGTGACTTCGCTCAGGTTAAAGGAAACGGCACCATAGATTATCCGACCGCCATTGAATCGCTGAACATGTTGGAGATTGACGATCTGGGGTTTGATAAGATGGATCGCACGCTATTGCTTACCATTATTGAAAAATTCAACGGCGGGCCGGTCGGACTGGATACGCTGGCAGCGGCCATAAACGAGGAAAAGGATACTATAGAGGACGTATATGAATCTTTCCTTATCCAGGCCGGCTATATTAACCGTACCCCCCGCGGCCGGGTGGCTACTAAGTTATGTTATGAACACTTTGGAATCACTCCCAAACCCGGTCATCAAGGTAAACTGTGGTGATTGCCTCCCCCATAGATTTAACATAAAGCTTTAGCACGTAAAAATAATTTCCGGTAACATAAAATCTTATAGTAAGGTTGTGGTCATAAAGAAAGGAAGCATGAGAAAATATTTAATCTGCATAATAGCTTTAGCGGGTTTGCTGTTTGATTATAATGTAGCCAAGAGTGCAGGGAGCGACTTTGAAGCGAAGGTGCAGCAGGCTATTGAGGCCTTAAAATCGAGAGGGCCGGTTGAAAGAGAAGAATTTATTGATATTGACACCAAAGAAGTTATCTTTGCGCATAAAAAGCACCAGGATTTAATCAAAGAGTTAAACAAATCCTGTGCGGTTTGTCATCATAAATGGAAAGCGGGAAAAGACCCCAGGGCCTGCCGCAGGTGCCATGTCGGCCGCCGGGTGGTTTCAAAGGGGAAGTATGCCCGTAAAGGTCAGCAATTAAACCTTAAAGACATATTTCATCTGGTGTGCAATGATTGCCATAAAAAAATGCTGGCGGATGGCTACCGGCGGGCCGATGGCTCTCCGGCTGAAATTCCCACGAAGTGTTATCATTGCCATACGAAAAAGAAAGAATGAATCTGCTGCTTCATATATGTTGTGCCCCGTGCGCTTGTTATCCTTATAAAAAGCTAACCGCCGATGGAATAACAACCAGGGGCTTTTTCTATAATCCCAATATCCACCCGTATACCGAGTATCAAAAAAGGTTGCAGGCGGTAAAAAAAATGGCCGATATACGACAGCTGCAGGTGATATATCGGGATGATTACCAACTGGAGGAGTTTTTGCGTCAGGTGGCTCATAGCGAGAGTGAGCGCTGCCGCATTTGCTACTATATGCGGCTGAGTGCCACAGCG
>JAJRUS010000014.1 GCA_024277675.1 bacterium
CCCCGCCAGCCGCTCGCCGATGCGCTCCATATTCTGCGGGTCGCCCTCATTCCTCAGCTGCCCCGCCAACTGCTGTAGCTGCCGGCCGTTATCTACCAACTGCTGTTGCTGTAACGCTAAATCCTGACTACCAGGCAGCCGGCCCAAAGCCGCTCTACTGCCATCAGGAATTTTATCCGCTAACTGCCGGCTTAAGTTCCCCGTCTGCTGCGCCAACCCCGCCAGCCGCTCGCCGATGCGCTCCATATTCTGCGGGTCGTCCTCATTCCTCAGCTGCCCCGCCAACTGCTGTAACTGCCGGCGACTACTATTAATTAAGCCGGGAAGCCCTAATTCCCTGGCTAATGACTCAACCGGCGCTAAATTATTGCCGGCCATATCCACTCCTGCTGTGGCACTGGCTCTCTGTTGAGCATCCCAGTTTATTAAGTCATTACTAATACGCTCTAAATCAAGTGAAATATTGCTGACTTGATTATGATGTGATGTTTGCGGTGGAGATTTCTCCAACCTCAATCTGCTTAAGTCCCTATTATTCATGTTTGCCGGGTCAGGTAACCGCTCGCCTCTTACTAAAACTGCCTCACGGTTTGCAAAGCTATTGCCGCCATTTTGGATAATGTCTTCAGCAACCTTACCCCTGAAGTCTTCCGGTAGCTGTCGACCCGGTGGCGTTTGCATACCGGCAAGACGTCCATCCAACTGCCAGCTATTGATATCCTGGCCTATTTTATTTAACTCGGAGGTAATTATGTCCATGTTCCGAGGGTTTCTCACGTCTTGTAATACCTTGCTCAGTTCAGGAATATTGTTTTTAATCATCTCCGGATTTATGACTGCTTTCATAGATTTACTCAATTTATCAATTACTTGTTTTTTATCTTGATTATCGAAATGAATATTTTGGGGATTAGCCACCATCAACAAGGTATTACCCAACAGTTCCAGTTTCATAGCATTCACTGTTACTTGTTGTGGATCGTTAATCGTAAATATTTTTCGATTTTCAGGAAGTTCTTCCTGAAGTTCTTCAATTTGTAAGCTATCAGCGTCGGATTGGTTAATTTCAGTTTGCTTTATGGGAGCGGGCTGAGTGGCTCTGCTCAATGATTCAGGTTTGCTGCGTTTTTGACCCATTTGTTTTTGCAGTTGCCGGTCAAGCCCGGAACGATCATATTCCAGTTTCATCAAGCTTTCAGCAACTTGATTTAACTTTGACAAAACCCGGTTTAAGGCAATCCGATCTTCTTTATTAATCCCAGATGCTTGGGAGTCATCTTTTATCAAACCCTTAAACCGCCGGGGATCAAATCCGCCAGCCATCATATTCGCTTTTTGTTTATTGAGTTTATTACCGGAAAACCGGGAACGATCCGCTGCCGGAATAGATGTCCCTGCTGAAATATCACCGGTGGTGGCTGGCGGCTCCAGTTGGCTGGCGGCTACTAATATATCTTCCACGGAAATGCGCTCCGGTGGTTCGGTTGAATCCTCATTTTCCGGAGCGAATTGCTCAGGCGCCTCTAATGCCGGTTTTTGATTGACCGCCGCTGAATTATTATGCACCCACTGTGAGGCCTTACCGCGATTAAGATCTAATGAACCGGCCTCCATTAACTTCCGGGACAGCCGATTTAATTCACCGGCTATACTTTTATAATCTAAATTCCGCTTATCCTTAAGGGGCGAGTGCATGTCACCGGATAATTGCTCAACCGTTGAATAACGATTTGGCGTGGGGGGCCTGTCACCTTTCCGGGGGACATTAATCTGCTTTTTATTTTCATCCCGCCGGGCAACCCCTTCTATGGAAGTTGAGCTGGCTGTTTTATTAAGTTTAGCCGGCGATTTATAGCGGTCTTGCTGTATATTATCAACGGTTGGAATTTCAGTGAACAGATTGTAGGCATTGCCCTCAATGCCCATCCCGACTCCAAAATCCCGCTGGTTGCTCAAGTCTAATAAATCCTCAGACAGGTCTCTTAATTCCGGACCAACTGATGACAGCCCCTTCAACTTACTGTCACCAGCCAATTCTTCACTCAGGAGTTTTAATTCCTCGGCTTCCTGCCTTATTAACTCATCCAACTCAGTTGCATTAGAAATGGCAGCCTCGGGTTTTCCACTGATAAATGAGCTTAGAGCGGGCATGGCCGCTGTAACCATAGAGGCCAACATAGCCACCACTATTATAGGAAAGCTAAAATTATATCTGGTTAGTTTGGGAAAGCTATGCGGAAAAAGGCGGGGCAGATCCAAATCTTCCAGGCGGCCGGCTATATCCGCCAATAGAAGGTAATAGAGCCGGGAAATGGCCTGGGCCGGTTTAATCCCCAATAATGTTGTCAGCCCTTGTTTCAGACAAAGATCAGCCTCGATAGCCGTAATTACTTGCCTGCATAACGCCTTATACTGTACAATAAGCCGGGCATGCGCAAAACAGGAATAACCAATAAAAATCAGCACAAAACCCAATACAAATTGAAAGCTGAGTTGAAAATAATGCTGGAGTGCAAATTGAGAGCAGAAAAGAACCAAGCCGATAGCTGCTACCGCAAACCAAACCCTTTCGGTAACAAATACCAAATTACGCCATAGCGCTTGCCCAACATGCCGACACACTTTTTTAAACTGGGCGGAATCCTGCTCATTCAGCTTAGGCTGAATACGGGAGATTTCCCTGTGCTGTAGCCAGGCCAATACCAATAAAACAAGCAGACCGGGCAACAGTACGCCTGCTATCCCTCCCCAACCCAACCAAATATTTATTATTTGGTCATGGGTTAAAAACCCGGGTCTTAAAGCGCCGGCTTTTTTATTAATCCCGAATATATGCGGTAAACGCTGACCGGTCGCTACTACCCAATTGTAACTTGTGGTCAGGATGGTATCTACTCCATTGGCGAAATAATACCAGACCTCTTTACGCAACCCATCGTTATAGGCTAATATAGCTATCGCCGATAATACTAACAGCATCACCCCTTTTTTCAGCCAACGCTTACGGCGAATGGCTGCGGGATGGCTTTTAAACTTAAAGTCGTAAAGTCCCATCTTTGGAGTAAATACTCTTTAAATTTTTTAAAAAACACACAATATCCCGTTATATTTCAACTACATATTAATTATACACCGCTCCAATAATTTTGTCAAGCAATTGCGTAGCATTTATGCTACCGAGGGGTTGGTTTTGCCGATTAAGCCCAGGTTGTATTCAAAGATATATTTTACTAACACCGGCTTTAGCCTGCGACTACAATGGTAGCCACAACCTTTAGGTTACGCATATTATATGAGGGATAGAATTAACTAAATCAGGAGGAAATTGGCGAGGTGAGATGTTTAACGCCAGTTTATTTTTTTGGCGCCGGGAGAAGATAAAAGGTAAAGCCCGTAACTACACAAAAATACGATAAGCAGATAAATAGATACCGCTATCATTCCAGGCGATGTTATCCCTTCCATCAAAGTTTTAAAAGTGGATATTAAGCCCGCCACAGCGCCCGCTATTAAGCCGGCATAATTAATCATTAATAATATTTTAGCCCAGGACTTTGTCTGGCTTAAACCATTTAGAACCAGCGCCATCAGCCCAAACACCCCGGCCAACAAGCTTAAATTACAACCAATCGCTACCCGCAACTCCAACACCTTCCACAGCAACCAGATCAGTCCCATAAAGCAAGTAGCCGCAAAATAATAGTACATAATGGCATATAGGGCGTTAACAACTTCCGGCGGATTAGCCTCTTCCACCCCTTTTCCCAGTTGCTCAAACCACATTGTTTTTCTCCTATTCGTATTGCCGATTAATGCAATCGGCCAGCTATCACCTGGCGAATAAGTTTATCAGAAACACCTTCCCTTATTTCTACCTTACCGATTCCGGTGGGCAATACAAATCGATTCCGACCCCGTACAAACTTTTTATCGTGCAATAAAGAGTCCATTATCTGTTCTAAGCTGACTCCTTTTACCCCAACCGGCAAGCCTACCTCAACCAGTAATTTCTCCAACCGAACCAGTTCAGCCTTAGCAAGCATCCCCAAACCTCTGGCTATTTCAGCGGCACACAACATACCCACAGCCACCGCTTCTCCATGGGTATAAGCGGCATATCCGGCGGCGGCTTCAATGGCATGGCCTACCGTATGACCCAGATTAAGCTTAATCCGCACCCCACGGTTATCCCACTCATCCGCCTCAACCATTTGCGCCTTAATGGCGTATGAACTCACCACAATCCGCTCAAGCGCCCAAATCTCCAACGCCAGAATAGCTTTATAATGCTCCTCCACAAAGACAAACAACTCAGGGTCACAAATTACCCCATATTTTATCACTTCCGCCAGGCCGGATATTATTTGCCTTGCATCCAGGGACTTAAGCAGCGCCAGGTCCACCCACACCAATCTGGGTTGATAGAAGGCTCCGATCAGGTTTTTGGCTTCTTTGAAATCTACCGCTACCTTCCCCCCTACAGCCGAATCTACATTGGCCAGCAAGGTAGTGGGTAGTTGAACATAATTTATTCCCCGGCGGTAACTGGCAGCTACATATCCGCCTAAATCACCTACCACTCCACCCCCAAAATTCAGCAATACCACCTGCCGTTCAAGCTGCTGATCAAATTGGTACAACTCCTCCACCAACTTGAGCCACTGCTCTACCGACTTACTCTGCTCACCGGCAGGGACTTCAACCAGCAATATGTCTTGAGGGGCAAAACCCGCTGTTTTCAGACCACATGTAAGTTGCTCGCCATATAAATTATTTATGACTGGCGTGGTAATTATGAATATACTATTTCCGAGCTGGAGTGATCTAAGATGGGCGCCAAATTCCTTCAGATTCTGGCAAGCGATGATTATCTCATAGCTTCTATCCGGACCTAATTCAACCTTAAGCTTTTTATTTTCCATTGAAGACCGGGACATAAACTTTAGGCATTAATCAGGCTTTAGGAGGGGAGGTTTCGGAATCATTCCCTGCTGCCGCTTCGGCAGGAACCGGCTTTGTTTTACTTTCTGCTTCAGTCTTTTTGGCTTCCGCTTTTTTGCTTTTTCTTTTCTTCTTTTTTTGCTTTTTTTCTTCTTCTTCGGCTACTTTAAATCGATCTTCATAGCCTACCCACTCCATTAATACCAGCGAAGCTGCATCCCCCCGGCGTGGGCCTAATTTCAAAATGCGCGTATAGCCACCATTTCGGTCTTTAAATCGGGGAGCCAGCTCATTAAATAACTTAGCTACCAACTTCTTCTGGGGAATAACTTTCAACGCCTGACGGCGGGCATGTAAATCACCCTTTTTGCCCCAGGTAATAAGCCGTTCCACCATACGCCGCACGGCCTTGGCTCTGGTTTGAGTGGTTACAATCCGCTCATGATCAACCAACGAGCGAGCTAAATTGCGCAAGATAGCCTTCCGATGACCCGGGTCTACCCCTATTTTATATTTAAGTTTACAATGACGCATTATCGAATTCCTGGTCTTTTGAATTTTGTGCTAATGAACCTTCATCCAATTTCATGCCTAAATACAAGCCCATCTTTGCCAATATTTCCTTGATTTCATTTAATGATTTGCGGCCAAAATTCTTAGTTTTCAACATTTCAGCATCGGTTTTCTGTATTAAATCACGAATGGTCTCGATACTGGCATTTTTCAGGCAATTGTAAGAACGCACTGATAATTCCAACTCACTTACGCTACGATTCATATTTTCCTGTAACTTAATCAGTTTTTCGTCGACTTTTTCCTCTTCTTCTTCTTCTTTATCTTCGAACTTGATAAATATAGACCAATGATCCTTCAATATCTTAGCTGCCTGGGCAATAGCATCTTCCGGCACAATGCTCCCGTCGGTCCATACCTCTAATATTAAACGGTCACAACTCTTAGCTGCCATCAATACATCTTCCACCTGAAAATTCACTTTTTTGATTGGAGAAAAGAAGGCATCGATCGGGATTACTCCCAACGGTTGGGCTTCTTTCTTGTTCAGCTCAGCCGGCACATAACCCCGCCCCTTCTCAACTGTCATTTCTATCTGAAGCGATGCGTCATTATCCAGCGTAGCTATATGTAAATCTGGATTCAGCACCTCTACATCAGCATCGGTAATAATATCCCCCGCCTTAACTTCCCCACGATCTGAGGCTTTAATATATATAGTTTTGGGGTGGTCCACATACAACTTAAAGCGAACCCCTTTCAGGCTGAGAATAATATCCGTGGTATCTTCCACTACCCCTGGTATAGTAGAAAACTCATGATATATATTTTCAATCTTCACTGATGTAATAGCCGCCCCAGGCAGCGCAGAAAGTAGTGTGCGGCGTAAAACATTGCCAATGGTTATACCAAAGCCCCGTTCAAAGGGATCTGCAAAAAACTTTCCATAATAATTGGTTAAAGTGCTACTGTCACTTTCCAGCCGCTTTGGTCTCGGAAACCCTTTTAGCTGCTGCATATATCCTTACCTCCTGGAGGTTCTTGTTATGTTGGCTTTGATAAAACGACAAAGCCATCAACCACTTATAGACACCTTGAAAAATTAAATCCCTTACTTGGAATAAAGCTCTACAATCAACTGCTCTTGTATGGGCAGGTCAATTTCCTCTCTGGTGGGAATACTGGTTACTACCCCTTTTAGTTTATCAATCTCCAGGGTCAACCACTCCGGAAAGCCCCGCGTTTTTGTATTTTGAAGTGCGCTTAAGATACCGGGCATCTCTTTACTTTTATCCCTTACCTGAATAGTATCACCGGCCTTCACCAGATAAGAGGAAATATCCACCCGGCCGCCGTTTACCAGAAAATGGCCGTGGTTTACCAGTTGTCTGGCTTCGGCGCGAGAGGTAGCAAACCCCAGCCGGTAAACTATATTATCCAGACGCCGCTCCAGTAATACCAGCAAATTGGCTCCGGTAATTCCACGTTGGCGGGCAGCCTTGTGATAATATCCCCTGAATTGACGCTCCAATACGCCATAAATCCGGCGGGTTTTCTGTTTCTCACTGAGCTGCAACCAGTAATCGGTGGGCTTTGACCTGCGTTGTCCGTGTTCACCGGGAGCGTAATTGTGCCTGTCAATGGCACATTTCTCATTCAAGCAACGCTCACCTTTCAGAAATAATTTCACTCCCTCCCGGCGGCACAGCTTACATACTGATTTTATATATCTGGCCAAAGTAATACCTCCTAAACTCGACGCCGTTTAGGGGCACGGCAGCCGTTATGAGGGATGGGCGATACATCCCTGATAGATAAAATTTCCAGGCCTACCGCTTGCAAAGCACGGATAGCCGCTTCCCGACCGGCACCCGGACCCTTCACGTTAACCTCGATCCTTTTCACTCCATGTTCCATAGCCGCTTTGGCTGAAACCTCGGCCGCCATCTGAGCTGCGAACGGGGTGCCTTTGCGGGAACCCTTAAAGCCTTGAGTGCCTGCACTGGACCAGGAAATCACATCCCCATTTATAGCAGTAATAGTTACAATTGTATTATTAAAAGTAGACTGAATATGAGCCACACCTTGCTGAATATTCTTCTTTTCCTTCTTCTTGCCCGGTTTCTTCTTGGGTTGGGCCATAATTGTTATCTCCCTGTTTATGGATACCTTTAAAAATTAGAGATTTCGCTCAAGATAAAGCATATGCGAAAATTTTAACCACAGGCATATGGTTGATGTCCCGAGGATTAAATTTTTTAGCATAACGCTTGAGATTGGGCGAAAGGATAATTTTTCAGAGTACCCTCATTTTTTCCGGCCGCCAATGCCCTTACGCGGCCCCTTACGAGTGCGGGCATTAGTATGAGTACGCTGTCCCCTCACCGGCAGGCTGCGTCGGTGCCGATGACCTCGATAGGAACCAATATCCATCAGCCGCTTTATAGAATCACTCACCTCACGGCGCAGGTCACCCTCAACCCTATATTCCCTTTCAATTATACTGCGTAGGGCGCCTACTTCCTCCTCGGTCAAATCCTTGACCTTAACATCTTTGTTTAACCCGGCTTCATCAAGAATACGATTAGACAACGAGCGACCTATACCAAAAACATAAGTCAAGCAGATCTCTATTCTTTTTGTTTTAGGCAAATCAACTCCGGCAATCCGCGCCACTCTTATTACCTCCTCTATCCCTGGCGTTGTTTATGCCGGGGATTCTCGCAAATTACCCTTACCACCCCCCGGCGGCGGATAATCTTACATTTGGGACAAATTTTCTTAACTGATGCCCTGACTTTCATTATATTAAGTCCTATTTAAATCTATAAGTAATTCTGCCACGCGTCAAATCGTAAGGCGAAAGTTCGACCGTAACCTTGTCGCCTTCTAAGATACGAATAAAATTTTTACGCATTTTACCTGAGATATGGGCCAATACCAAATGTCCATTCTCCAACTCCACCCTAAACACGGCGTTAGGCAACGCTTCAGTGACCGTACCTTCCACTTCAATGGCTTCTTCTTTGGCCATGCTAATTATCCCTCACTCATCAGGGTTAATATTTCGGCCTCACCATCAGTAATAACAATGGTATGTTCAAAATGGGCCGACAGACTGCCATCCCAGGTTACTGCCGTCCACATATCATCCAGAATCCTCACCCCATCAACCCCCATATTCACCATAGGCTCAATAGCCAGCGTCAAGCCACGCTTTAATTTAACGCCCCGGCCCGGCAAACCATAATTGGGAATCTGGGGTTCTTCCTGTTGCCGCAAACCAACCCCATGTCCCACAAAGACTTTCACTACTGAGTACCCATGCGCTTCCACGTGAGTTTGCACTGCATTCGAAATATTTGAAAGCCGGCTTCCAGCCCGGGCTTGCTCAATTCCCTTATAGAGCGATTCCCGGGTCACCTTAATCAATTGTTGCACTTCCCGGCTTATCTGACCCACCGGCACCGTAAGGGCCGCATCACTATAACCACCATCGAAACAGGCACCCAGATCCAAGCCGATAAGATCTCCCTCTTTAAGCCTTCGCTTAGAGGGTATACCATGTACAACTTGCTCATTAACCGAGGTGCAGAGGGTGTTGGGATAATTCAAATAACCCTTAAACGCCGGTTTTGCCCCGCTTTTTAAGATCAACTCCTCGGCCAGGCTGTCCAACTCTATAGTGGTAACCCCGGGAGCTACCTGCCGCGCCACTTCGCCCAACACCCTGGCTACAATTTGAGAGCTTTGTCTTATTTTAGCCAGCTCTGTTTCTGTCTTGGACTTAAGCACTGGCTTAACCAGCTTTTAGCGCTTGTTGAACACGAGTAAAAATCTCCTGAATATTACCATCTCCGGAGATATGGCGCAACTTATTTCGCTTCTCATAATAATAGACTAAGGGACTGGTCTTCTCCCGATACTCGATGAACCGTTTCTTAACTGCTTCTACATTAGCATCGCTACGCTGAATTAGATTCTCACCACAACGATCACATATGCCTGGGGTATGGGGCGGTTTGTACTTAATATGAAACTCCTCCCCACAAGTTTCACACACCCGCCGGCCGCTTAAACGCTTAACTAATTCAGCCTCAGATAACTCCAGTAACAAAACGAAATCAATACCCAAATTCAACTCCTGCAACATATCTTCCAAGGCGTTAGCCTGAGCAATTGTTCGGGGAAAGCCATCCAATACATAGCCCGCTTCACAGTCAGGTCGCCTGATCCGCTCGGAAACAATACCCAGAATCACATCATCCGGTACCAGTAAGCCCTGATCCATATAGGATTGAGCCTGTCTCCCCAACGGAGTGTTTTCCTTTTTGGCCTGCCTTAAAATATCTCCCGGCGAAATTTGGGGCAAATTATATTTTTTACATATTAACTTGGCCTGGGTACCTTTTCCGGCCCCCGGCGGCCCCAGGAAGATGATTCTCATCTAAACATTATCCTCGTTTTTTGGCAGCGCCTTTTCTCATAAAGCCTTCATAATTACGCATAAGCAGATGCGACTCAATCTGGCGCACCGTCTCTAAGGACACCTGTACCACAATCAGCAAAGCAATTCCCCCGAAATAAAAGGGAACATTCAACCAGCCCATCAAAAAAGTCGGCAACAGCGAGACTAAGGCTAAATAAATCGCACCGGCAAAGGTTATCCGGGTTAATATTCGGTCAATATGCTCCGCCGTTTTCTTGCCCGGTCTGATACCGGGGATAAAACCGCCATATTTCTTCATGTTATCGGCTACATCTATCGGATTAAACACAATCGCCGTATAGAAGTAGCAGAAGAATATAATGAACATCGCATAGAGCAGGCTATAGAGTATCGAACCCGGGGTAAGCCAGCGGGAAATAGCCTGCATCCAGGGATGGTTTATAAAACGGGCAATGGTGGCCGGAAACATAATAATAGAAGATGCAAATATTACCGGAATCACGCCCGCCGTATTGACTTTAAGCGGAATATGCGTACTCTGCCCACCGTACATTTTACGGCCCACCACCCGCTTGGCATATTGCACCATTAAGCGCCGCTCTCCCAACTCCACAAAAATAATGGCCGCTACCACCGCCGCCATGAACAGCAATAAAACCAGCAGCAAGAAGATCGGCATCTCACCCGTCATCAGCATTCTCAAGGTGTTTATGATAGCCCCTGGCAAACGAACAATAATACCGGCGGTAATGATTAGCGAAATACCGTTACCAACACCCCCTTCAGTAATTTTCTCCCCCAGCCACATCAAAAAGGTAGTACCGGCGGTAAGCGTAATCACCGTCATCAGGCGAAACGGCCAACCGGGATTCGGAACGATTAAGGCTCCCCCTGGAGAACGCATAGCCTCCAAGGCAAAGCTTATAGCTAATCCCTGAACAACACTGATTAATATCGTCCCATACCTGCCATACTGAGTAATCTTACGTCTCCCGGCTTCCCCCTCCTTGGCTAATCTCTGCAAATAGGGGAACACCACCGTAAGCAATTCCAGGATGATCATGGCATCAATATAAGGCATAATGCCCAGAGCGAATACAGTAGCTCGCCCCAGCGCCCCACCGGAAAACATATCGAAAAAGCCCAACAGGGTACCGCTGGTTTGAGCGAAAAAGGCGGACAGCGCCTTTCCGTCTATCCCGGGGGTAGGAATATGCGCCCCCACCCGATAGACTGATAACAGCGCCAGAGTATACAAGACCTTTTTCTTCAGCTCAGGCACCTTAAAGACGTTTTGAAAGGTTTCCAGCAAGCTAAATCACCTCGGCCTTTCCCCCTGAAGCCTCAATCTTCTGAATGGCTGCTTGAGAGAATTTATGCGCTTTAACCGTGATTTTTTTGGTTAATTCTCCCTCCCCCAAAATCTTTACCGATTGCCTGCCTTTAATCAAACCCTTCTCTTTTAAACTCTCAGGATTAACCGCCTCATCTGCTTCAAAAAGCGCTAAATCCTTAATGTTAACAACTGAATACTGCTTCCTTAAAATATTGGTAAAGCCGCGCTTCGGCAATCGGCGTTGCAAGGGCATCTGCCCCCCCTCAAAACCGCGACTTACCCCTCCTCCAGAGCGGGCTTTCTGCCCTTTATGCCCCCTGGTAGAAGTTTTACCATGACCGGAACCGGGCCCCCGGCCTATGCGTTTAGGTTTTTTATGCGAACCCGGAGCTGGTTTTAATTCATGCGGTTTCATACTATTCCTTATAAGGGGCCACAGACCCCGATTTTTCCTACATTAAGCCGTTATGGCTAACGCAATCCCTCACCAGACGGAAGCGAGGGGGTTTTTATGGCCAGACAATTATAGAACTTACTATACTTAAAATAAATTAAGCTTCAACCGCTACCTTAGACTTATCTGCTACCGGTTTAGCAGCCACCTTGTCTGGCTTATCAGGCAGCCCCACCTTTACTAAGTGGGATACCTTATTTATCATACCCCACATCTGAGGAGTATTAGGGCGTATTACCGAGCGATTCAGCTTACGCAACCCCAAGCCTTTGAGCACCAGCTTGTGCTTCTGCGGACGGCCGATACCACTGCGCACCAAAGTAATTTTAAGCTGTTTGGCTTGACTAAGTTCCGGGGATAATTTCATCTATTTCTTTCTCCCGCAAAGCGGCTACTTCCTTTAAGGTCTTCAGTCTGAGCAATCCATCCATAGTAGCTTTTACTACATTGTGGGGATTGCTGGTACCCAATGATTTGGAAAGTACATTCTTTACCCCGGCAGATTCCATAATGGCCCTGACCGGACCGCCGGCTATCACCCCGGTACCTTGGGATGCAGGTTTCATCAATACTTTCCCGGCTCCAAAATGTCCTAATATTGCATGCGGAATGGTTCCATTATGCAAAGGCACTGCTATTAACTTCTTTTTGGCTTTTTCGATGGCTTTACGGATGGCTTCCGGAGCCTCTTTGGCCTTACCGAAACCCACGCCCACATGACCGGCTCCGTCACCTACAGAAACCACTGCGCTAAAGCTAAAACGCCGGCCGCCCTTTACTACCTTGGCTACCCGGTTGATATAGATAACCCGATCGGTCAGGCTAAATTCATCAGGATCTATTTTAGGCAATTATTCCTCCCGGCCCCGAATTATTCGGGTTTTATTAGTTGCAGTTCCATATCTGGTTAAAAGGGAATCTTTCAAGACACCCAAAAGTCTTAAATTTATCAGCTTCTACAAGCATGTTTTCCCGGCAAACAAGGCATTACAGATTAAAATTTAAGCCCCTGCTCGCGGGCGGCTTCCGCCAATGCTTTAACCCGACCGTGATAGTTATAGCCACCCCGATCGAATACTACCTGTTTTACGCCTTGCTTAAGCGCTCCCTCAGCGATTTGCTTTCCGATTAACTGAGCGGCGGCTACATCGTTGCCCTTTTTCAACTCCTTTTTAGAGGAAGCCGTTATGCTGGAGGCACTGACTAAGGTAGTCCCCGCCGTATCATCAATTATTTGAGCATAAATATATTTTAAGCTTCTGAAAACCAGCAGTCTGGGGCGCTCCGGGGTGCCAATGACCTTTTTCCTGACTCGCTCATGGCGGCTCTTTCGCGCCGATAATTTACTTTTAGCCTTATTCATATAATATATTCCTTCTAAGCCCCGGATTTTCCGGCTTTGCGCTTTATGATCTCATCCGCATATTTAACTCCCTTACCCTTATACGGTTCAGGGGGTCTGACTGATCTGATATTTGCCGCTACCTGGCCTACCTGCTGCTTATCTATACCGCTAATTGAGACTTTGGTCTGCTTTTCCACCTCGATACTGATTCCTGCGGGAATCGGAAAATGCACCGGGTGAGAGAAGCCTAATTGAAGCACCAACTTGCTGCCCTCGACATTGGCCCGGTAACCCACTCCGACAATTTCCAAATCCTTTTTAAAGCCACTGGTAACCCCGGTTACCATATTAGAGATCAGACTCCGGGTAAGACCATGCAGCGCCCGGTAAACTTTTTGATCGTTGGGGCGCAGTACTTTAATTTGACCATCACCCGCACTCACCGTAAGCTCAGGATGAAATTCCCACTCCAGTTCCCCTTTAGGGCCCTTGACCTTTATCAGGTTCCGGGTTAACTGGACATCCACTCCGGCGGGCACCGCAATTGGTTGTTTACCGACTCTAGACATTGTGAATACCTTACCAAATATAACAGAGAACCTCGCCACCAGTCCGAGCTTTGACCGATTTGGCCCCGGTCATTATTCCGCGGGAGGTAGAAAGGATAGCAATACCCAGGCCGTTTAAGACCCTGGGAATATTATTTTGTTTTACATAAACCCGGCGGCCGGGCTTGCTTATACGCTTTAACCCCGTAATTACCGGTTGCTTATCCGGGCCATATTTTAAACCAATCTTCAGAATACCCTGCTTATTATCCTCCAGCCGCTCAAAGCCGGAAATGTATCCCTCATCCTGTAAAATGGCAGCCATAGCCTGTTTCATATTAGATGCCGGCATCTCCACCTCAGAATGTGCGCTCATATATGCATTCCTGATTCTGGTAAGCATATCGGCTATGGGATCGGTCATTGACACTTTTTTATCTCCTCAAAGCGGTTATAAACCTTTTTAATGTTTTTCCTCAGTTTAGCTTCTATCAGGATTTGCCCGTTATAGAGCAACCCCACCCCAGTCAACGCCTTATAACCTACCAACTGGCTTTTGTTACTCCGGGAATCTTTCCTTTAAGCGCCAAGTTTCTAAAGCAGATGCGGCACATACCAAACTTACGCAGATAACCCCGCGGGCGACCGCAAATCAGACAGCGATTATACTGGCGCACCTTAAACTTACTTTTTCTCCTGGCCTTGACTACTAATGAAAGCTTAGCCAACATTTTCTCCCAATGCTATTGTTTCCTAAACGGCATACCCATCTGTTTTAGTAACTCAAAGGCTTCTTCACTCCGTTTAGCAGTGGTTACAATTACCACATCCATACCCCGAACCCTATCAATTTCATCATAGTCAATCTCAGGAAAAATAATCTGCTCCTGTAAACCCAGGGCATAATTACCTTGGCCGTCAAATGATTTAGGAGATAATCCTTTAAAATCCCGAATACGCGGCAACGCCACATTCACCAAACGATCAAAAAATTCATACATCCGTTTATTCCGGATAGTCACTTTACAGCCGATTGACATACCGGCCCGTAATTTGAAATTGGCGATTGATTTACGTGCTTTAGTAACTATCGGCTTCTGTCCGGTTATCTTTGTCATATCAGCAACGGCAAAGTCCAACAGCTTGGCGTTTTGAACAGCCTCCCCTAAACCCATATTGACCACAATTTTATCCAGCCTTGGAACCTGCATCAGGTTTTTATAGCCAAATTTATCTTTAAGCGCCGGCGCAATTTCCGATTTAAATTTTTCCTCTAATCTTGCCATTATATAATACCCGGATTTCTAATAGAAACCTTCCTTTTAGTGAAATAAACCCTTCTTCTTCCAAGGGCGGCCGTGCTCCCGCTGAAAACCTAGCCCCCCTGAAACCTGTCTTCCCGGGGCTTATACCCTGCCCCCTGCCGCTTAGATTTCTTCCTCACACCGATGGCATAAGCGAACCTTCCGACCATCTTCCAGTCGCTTGTGCCGCACCCTGGTGCGTTTATCACACTTGGAGCATACCAGCATCAGGTTAGCTACATGCACACTACCTTCTTTCTCCAGTATGCCTCCCTGCTGGTTACTCTGAGTTGGACGGGTATGACGTTTTATTAAATTTAGACCCTCTACCAATGCCCGTTCTTTAAGGGGAAACACATTAAGCACTTTGCCCCGCTTGCCTATTTCCCGACCGGCAATAATCTCGACCTGGTCATTCTTATGGATATGCACCTTAGCTCCCCGCCTCACATCACACTATAATGATTATGAAAACTAAATAACCTCTAAAGCCAACGACACCAGCCTGGTAAAATTCCTGGCCCGCAATTCGCGGGCTACCGGACCAAATATTCTGGTACCTAAAGGCTCCCGCTGGTTATTTATCAATACTGCCGCATTCTGGTCAAATTTTACATAAGAACCGTCCTGGCGGCGGCTTTCCTTGGCAGTCCTTACCACAACCGCCTTATGAACCTCACCCTTTTTCACCGTAGCCCTGGGAATAGCCTCTTTAACAGTTACTACTATTATATCCCCCAACCGGGCATAACGCCGTCTAGTACCTCCCAGCACCCTGATACACATTATCTTCTTGGCCCCGGAGTTATCGGCTACCTGTAACATACTCTGACTCTGAATCACCGCCTAAATCCCCTTAAAACTTGCTATTTGAGTATTTCTATCACTCGCCATCTTTTCTCTTTACTTAAAGGACGTGTTTCGCAAACCCTAACCTTATCCCCAATCTGACACTTATTCTCTTCATCATGGGCTTTAAGCTTACTAGTCCTTCTTATATACTTAAGATATTTAGGATGCATAACCAGGCGCTCAATCTTCACTACCGCCGTCTTATCCATCTTATTACTGACTACTTCGCCTATTTTTTCCTTCCTCATCCCAACCGCCATTAGCTTATCCTTCGGGAACCTGTCCCCTTTTTCACTGTGTTTATAATCTATCTATTTCATGCCCTACAAACTGTATGTCAGCTTTATTTTTCAGTTTTGTACTGCGTACAGGAAATCGCATAAACAAATTTACAAAAAAACTGAAAACCCCGCTGCCGGCTGCAAGTGCCATATAACCGAAAGGCAAAACCCCCAAGCTAAAGTCCGACAGGTTCCTAGACTGTCCGGCCCCCGGCTGGTCTGTGCTCCCGCAAGATAGTCTTGACCCGGGCAATATCTTTCCTGGCCGCGAGTATTTTCAGCGGGTTTTCCAATTGCCCTAACGCCTTACGCACCTTCAAGTTAAATAACTCTTCTGTTAACTGGAGTTCTTTATACTCTAACTCATCATCGGTCATATTTCTTAATTCCGCTGGTCTCATTGCTTTTTTATACCCATTTATCTTTGCGAGTTATAAACTTAGTCCTTATGGCAAGCTTATGGGAAGCCAGCCGCATGGCCTCTTTGCCCTGCTCTTCGCTTACCCCCTCCATTTCATACATAATCGTACCGGGACGAACCACCGCCACCCAAGCCTCCGGTCCGCCTTTGCCTTTACCCATTCTGGTTTCAGCCGGCTTTTTGGATAATGGCTTGTGCGGGAAAATACGAATCCAAACCTTACCACCCCGCTTAACATGACGCGTCATAGCTATCCGGGCGGCTTCAATCTGGCGATTGGTAACCCAACCACTCTCCATGGCCTGTAAGCCATAGTCTCCGAAGCTTAAGGTACATCCACGCTGGGCATTGCCCCGCATCCGGCCTCGCTGCTGCTTGCGATGTTTTATCTTTTTCGGCATTAACATGCTAGAAATCCTTGACTATCGAGTGTTTGACGGAGCCGGTGAAGCGGATTTACGTTCCTTACCCAACACCTCTCCCTTAAATATCCACACCTTTACGCCAATACATCCGTAGGTGGTAAATGCTTCAGCCACCCCATAATCCACATTGGCCCGCAGGGTATGCAGCGGAACCCGACCCTCGCGATACCACTCACGACGGGCCATCTCAGCTCCGCCCAATCTACCGGCACAAGCCACCCTTACCCCCTGAGACCCCAGGCGCATTGCCGATGCCACTCCCCGCTTCATAGCGCGCCTGAAGGAAACCCTTCGCTCTAACTGGAGCGCAATATTCTCAGCCACTAACTTGGCATCCGCTTCGGCCCGGCGCACCTCCACAATATTTATAAAGACCTGTTTGTCGGTTAACTTCTGTAAATCTTTCTTTAACCTATCTACTTCCATGCCTTTTTTACCAATGATAATCCCCGGACGCGCACTATGAATATTAATCCTTACCTTTTCCGCCGCTCGCTCAATCTGTACCTGAGATATCCCGGTATGCTTAAGTTTTTTCTCAATATATTTTCTGATACTTATATCTTCGTGGAGTTGTTGAGTATATCCACGCTTAGCAAACCATCTGGAGTCCCAGGTTCTATTTATACCTAATCTAAAACCAATGGGGTTTACCTTTTGTCCCAAAACTTTTTCTCCTATATGCTAAAACTACCGGCCAGCACGCTCATCCAGCTCTACGGTTATATGGCTGGTGCGCTTTCTAATACGCTGCGCCCGCCCCATGGGGGCTGCTCTGAATCTTTTCAAGGTCGGCCCCGCGCCAACATAAATCTGGCTTATATATAAATTATCAATATCCTGTACCTCGGGATTTTGCTCGGCATTAGCCACTGCTGAACGAATGACCTTCCCCAGAATATGAGCGCTCTTTTTAGTTACAAACTTGAGCGTAGCCAGTGCTTGCTCTACCGGTTTATGTCGCACAATATCAGCCACCAATCTCGCCTTACGGGGAGAAATACGGCTATGTCTAAGTATTGCCTTGGCCTTCATGAATCATCCTCTGACTTTGCTGGTTCTATCAGTCTTACCTTTGGTGGTATGCCCTCTATAGGTTCTGGTAGCGGCAAACTCACCCAATTTATGTCCCACCATATTCTCAGTAATATAGATGGGAATGAACTTTTTACCGTTATGTATGGCCAGGGTATGCCCCACCATATCCGGAGTAATGGTAGATCGGCGAGCCCAGGTTTTGATTACCCGCTTATCGGAATTTCTATTCATTTGCTCGATCCTGGCCTCAAGGCGTGGATCAATATAGGGCCCCTTCTTTAATGAACGCGGCATAGCTTTACTTCCTTCGCTTTACGATATATTTATCTGACAGCTTATGCTTCTTCCTGGTCTTATAGCCCTTAGTGGGTTTACCCCAGGGAGTTACCGGATGTCGCCCGCCGGAGGATCTGCCTTCACCCCCGCCCAGCGGATGATCCACCGGATTCATTGCTACTCCCCGTACCTTGGGACGACGACCCAACCAACGGTTCCGGCCGGCTTTACCGATAGAAACATTTTCATGAACAACATTGCCCACCTGACCTATAGTGGCTTTACAGCCCTGTCGGATTAAGCGTACCTCGCCCGAGGGCAGTTTAACATGGGCATAAGCTCCCTCTTTAGCTACTAATTGAGCATAAGCGCAGGCTCCCCGCGCCAACTGGCCGCCATGCTCTTCCCTTAACTCGATATTATGGATGAAGGTACCGGTAGGGATGTTCTTTAAGGGTAACGCATTACCCGGCTTTATCTCAGCTTCCGGCCCCGATACCAGCACATCGTTCACTTTCAACCCATCCGGAGCTATAATATAGCGTCGTTCACCATCCATATAGCATAACAGAGCGATGCGAGCCGAACGGTTAGGATCATATTCTATTGACTCCACCTTGGCCGGAACGGCGATTTTATCTCTTCTAAAATCAATGGTACGATATCTGCGCTTATGTCCCCCCCCCCGATGACGGCAGGTGATCCGACCATTACTGTTGCGCCCCCCGTTCTTATTCAGGGCCTTGGTAAGCGATTTTTCCGGCTTTTCCTTAGTAATCTCCTTAAAGGTCGAAACCGATTGAAACCGCCTGCCCGGTGAAGTGGGTTTATATTTTTTTATATCAATATTCATCTTTTTAATTATATCCTATTAACTTCAGAGAACCTTAAGCCACAAAACTTATTCGCCAAACAGCTCCAGCTTTTCACCTTCTTTTATCGTAACTACAGCCTTCTTCCAGCTTGGCCGTCGGCCGGCATGGGCTCCCATGCGCTTTGGCTTACCCTTAAACCGGGCCGTATTTACCCGCTCCACCTTGGTTTTAAACAGCTCGTCCACCGCCTGCTTAATTTCCCGTTTATTAGCCCGTATATCAACCTTAAACACTATCTGCCGGTTTTGCTTCAGATCTGTGGTGCGCTCAGTAATAATTGGTTGTTTTATAACCTGAAATTTATCCATTTTGCATTAACCTGTCTTTTATAGCCTCAACCGCCGGCTGGACAATCATCAGCCTATCAGCCGACAGTATATCATAAACATTTATCCCGGCCACCGGCAGTACCTTTACCCCCGGTATATTGCGACTCGATTTTAACAAGTTTTCGTTCTTTTCATTATTTACAATAAGTACCCGGCCGGCAATATCCAGCTTGTGTATAATTGCCGCCAGGCGCCTGGTGCTGGGTTTTTCAAAATTCAACTCCTTTATTACGATTAATTCCCCATCGTTTTGCTTACAACTCAAGGCCGATTTCAGGGCCAAACGTTTTACCTTCTTGGGAACTGAAAAAGCATAGCTGCGGGGCTGAGGTCCGAATGTCACTCCCCCGCCTACCCACAAAGGAGAGTTGTTACTACCGCTTCTGGCCCGGCCGGTACCTTTTTGTTTCCATGGCTTACGACCGCCGCCTCTGACTTCGGCCCGCTGCTTGGTAGATGCGGTACCGCGACGCCGATTGGCCAACTGCATCCGCACCACCTGATGCATTACCGACTCTTTAACCTCGGTTTTAAAGACCGCATCAGTCAGCTCTACCTCACCCACTATTTTATTATCTATATTCACTACATCAACATTCATCTTGCTTCTGCCTCGAGGTTATCCTCTTTATAAGGAGCAATCCGCCTTTACTTCCAGGCACCGCTCCCTTAATAAGTATTGCATGCTTTCCTTTTAATACCTCAGCTACCTCCAGATTACGCACGGTTACCTGCTTACCTCCCATGCGTCCGCCCATCTTCATCCCTTTAAACACCCGGGAGGGATAAGCCGCCTGTCCAATAGCCCCTGGCGACCGGTGAAACATAGAACCGTGAGTAGCCGGGCCGCCTTTAAAATTCCAGCGTTTCATTACTCCGGCAAAACCCTTGCCCTTGGAAATCCCGGTAACGCTAATCAGATCGCCGGCATTAAGTATATCCTCCACCACTACCTGCTTTCCGGCTTCATATTTATCCGGACTATCAGGGGTTATCTCACGAATATGCTTTAAATAAGGCGCCTTATGCTTCTCCAGATAACTCCGCTGAGGCTGATTTAAGCATTTTTTTTTCACCTCTGCATAGCCCAACTGTACCGCCGCATATCCATCCTTGCCTTTAGTTTTTTGTCTTATCACTACACAAGGACCAGCTTCCACCACAGTTACCGGTATCTGAACGCCATCTTCCCGGAATACCTGGGTGGTGCCTATTTTTCTGCCTAAAATTCCATCCGGCATAATTATTTGACACCTCGAAAAATTATGACTTGATCTCCACATCCACCCCGGCCGACAAATCCAGCCTTTGCAAGGCATCTATGGTTTGTGAAGTGGGATCCAGTATATCAATAATACGCTTATGAGTTCTAATTTCAAACTGCTCCCGCGACTTTTTATCCACATGCGGCGAACGCAGCACCGTATACAGATTTCTAGCAGTCGGCAGGGGAATAGGGCCTGATACTCTGGCACCCGTACGCCTGGCAGTTTCCACTATTTCCTCAGCCGCCTGATCTAAAAGACAATGATCATATGCACATAATCGGATTCTAATCCGTTGATTCATGGCTTCAGCCATATAACTATATTCCTCTATTACTCAATAACTTCGCTAATAACACCGGCCCCTACCGTATGGCCGCCCTCTCGTATGGCAAACCGCAACTCCTTCTCCATGGCTATCGGGGTGATCAACTCGGCTTCCAAGCTTACATTATCCCCCGGCATCACCATCTC
>JAJRUS010000015.1 GCA_024277675.1 bacterium
GGTAGGCTCCATCCCCTCGGTGCGTATATAGTGCAGCGCCTGGTGAATAAGCAGGATGGCGTTATTCACCACAATACCGGCTAAGATAATAAATCCCAGCATGGTAACCACGTTTAGCTCCGAGCCGGTTAAATACACCCCTAAAATAGCTCCGGTGGCAGCTAAAGGCACCGAGAACATAATAATAAAGGGATAGACAAAGGACTCGAATAACGAAGCCATCAACAGATAGATAATGATTAAAGCCAGAATGAAGGAATCCATAAGCGCATTCGCGGTGGTTTCCAAATCCGAGGCCGAACCCGATAACTCCACAAAATAGCTGTACGGTAACCGCTTACGTAATGGGATGAGCACCTTATTGTTAATCTCATCCATGACTTGCTCCAGCGGTACTCCCTCGGCGATATTAACTGTTAAGGTAATAGACCGGTCCAGTTCGATGTGGTCTATATTGGTAGGCCCGCTGGTTTCCCGTATTTCGGCAATATCGGCCAGCTTGACCGCTCTCCCGCTGGGGGTATAGATGATCAGCTCCCGTAGCGCCTGCCGGCGGTCAAATAGTTCAGTTTTACCCATAAGGGTAATATCATACTCATCGCCGCCGGTTTTATACAGGGTGGCTATTTTACCCGCTACCAGGGTTTCCACGATCTCGGCCACATCTTCCACCGCCAGCCCTAAGTCGGCGGCCTTCTCCCGGTCTACCCGCACCTGAATCTCCGGCTGGCCTAATTCCAGGCTGCTTCTCACCAATTGTACCCCGGGTAACCCCATAACCTGGCTTCGAATCTGAGCGGCATAGTTTTGAATCTCCGACAGATCCAGCCCCTTCATCTCAATATCCAGCCCCTTGCCCAACCGACGGCCAAACAGGCTTACCTGGGTGGCAAAGGCATATTCAAAACCCGGAATGCCAAAGATCATACCGTTTATTTTGTTGGCAACTTGTTTGATTTGTAAAGCATATTTCCGTTTACAGATAATCCCTATAATCTTGAAATCCTGGCTAACTACTGAGAAATAACGTTCCATCTCCGGCAGTTTTTTTATCCGATCCTCCAGCAGACCGGCCAGGTACTCGTTACGAGCCAGATTAGTGCCGGTATGGGATTTCATTATTATAATGATAAAGTTGCGGTTGCCGGTTGGCAGATATTCGCGTTTGGGAATCAATTTCAAGGAAAGCAAAAATAGTATGCTAATTACCAGCACGATGGCTATTTTGCGTTTAAAGCCCCGGGTACCCAGCGTAACGATGTTTAGAAAAAACTTAGAAACCGCGGTCCCTAACCAGGAAAGCATAAGCTTATCCATTAACTTATGCCGCCGGGGGTTATCTGTTTTAGTCTCGCTGCGCAGCCATTTTGAGGAAAGCATGGGAATTACGGTTATGGATACAATCAGCGAAAACCCCACCGCACAGGAGATGGCAATAGCAATGTCCTTAAACAATTGGCCGGCTTCTTCCTTAACAAAAATAATCGGCAAGAACACCGCCAGGGTAGTCAGGGTAGCCGCCAGCACCGCTCCCCACACCTCTTTGGTTCCCTCAATGGCGGCTTCTATCCTGGAGCGGCCCATTTCCAGATGGCGGTAAATATTCTCCAGCACCACAATCGCATTATCCACTACCATGCCTACCGCAAAAGCCAGGCCGGCCAGGGAAATGATATTAAGCGAACGCCCCAGCGCCAAAAGGGGAATAAACACCGCTACCATAGAGATAGGGATGGCAAACGCCACAATCACCGTGCTGCGCAGACTCCTTAAGAAAAAAATGAGTACCAGCGCCGCCAGCAGCGCCCCCCATTTCAAGTTGGAAACCACAAAGTTTACTGAATCCCAGATATATTCCGACTCGTCATACACCGTCTCCAGCGTAATCCCTTTGGGTTTCAACTGCTGCCGCAATTTCTCCACTTCGGCCTTAACCCGTTCGATTATTTCCAGGGTATTGGTGCCGGTTTTTTTAATTATGCCAAAGGCAATGGTAGGTTTACCGTTGGCCTTTACCACCGATCTCGTTTTTTTAAAGCTGTCTACCACCCGGGCCACATCCCGCAAGTAAACCTCCTCGGTTCCACTTTTATGAATGACTACATTTTCTATATCTTTAAGGCTTTGAAATAAGCCTACCGTACGCACGATAAAGCGGCGCTTGCCCTCGTCAAAATGTCCCCCGCGTACATTACGATTTTCACTTTTTAAAACGGCTATTACCTCAGGTATGCTTATGCCGCGGGCGCTTAAGGCATCATAATCCAGAATAACCTGTATCTCGCGTTCTTCACCGCCGGGTAAGCGTATACGTCCCACCCCTTGAATCCTTTCAATGCGGGGTTTAATGTAATCATCCGCATATTGATATAGGGCGTTGATATTCATCTGTGGGTTCTGGGCGATGAGCCACATAACCGGCTGCTCTTCCTCGGAGGTGATAGCCGAGATGATAGGGGTTTCGGCTTCTTCGGGTAATTCACCCACCAGGTTCAGTTTCTTTAAGATATCGATGCTGGCGATGTCTTTATCCACCCCCCAATCAAATTCCAGGCTTATACGGGACATGCCTTCCATGGACGTGGAACTGAGTTTATGTAGATTTTCAACAGACTGGAGTTGTTCTTCAATGGGGGTGGTAATCTGCTCCTCTACCTCCTGCGGAGCGGCTCCCCTATATGCGGTAGATACGGTGATGATGGGTTTATCTACGGTGGGCTTTAACTGGATGGGGATGTTGCCCAGCGAAATATAGCCGAAGAGGGCTACCAGCAGAATCCCCACTATTACAGAAACGGGCCGGCGTATGGATACGTCTATTAATTTCATTTGCTGGGAACTACGATAACCTGCATCTTATCTGTTAAGACCTCATTGTTGGTTACCACTACCTTATCGCCTGATTTCAGTTCCCCCTCCACCTCCACTAAGTTTTCTTTCTCGCGGCCGGTTTTTACCTCCACCCGGTGGGCAATAGAGTCTTTGACGACAAATAGATACTGACTGCCATTCGCCCGTAGAATCGCATCCTTGGGCGCCAATAAGGCTTGCTTTTTCTTTCCCAGGATAAGCTTTAAGCGGGCAAACATACCGGCATAAAGCTTATGGTCTTTATTATCGATCTCTATCTTGATGGGAAAGCTGCGGCTTTTCAGGTCGGCCTGGGGAATAATATCCCTTACGCTACCCTGATATAACTTATCGGGATAGGCGTCAAACGCAATCTCTGCCGGCTGGCCCTGGGCTATATTTTCGATATCTTTTTCCGATACATTAGTATGCACCAGTATTTTTTCAATATTAATAATTTCCACGATTGCCTCACCCTCACTGACCCATTCTCCCAGTTCCCGATGCTTTTTGGTAATTACTCCCTGAAAGGGAGCCGTAATATTGGTTTTTTTAAGATCGTCTTCCGCCCCGGCCAAATCCGCCTCACGAATGGCTACGGTGGCCCGGGCGGCGGTGATATCCTCACTTCTGGGCCCATTCACTGCCAGATCAAGGTTAGCTTCGGCCTCATGTAGTTGCGCCAACCCCTGTTCATAGTCCCAATATGCGTTTTGTTTTTGCTCCAAAGTAACCATACCCTTGGAGAATAAATCCTCCATCCGATCCTTATTCAGCCTGAGTTTTTCCAGGATAGCCTTGCGATTATCAGTCTCGGCCCGGGCCTGATTTATCTCCTCTTCACGCGAACCGGCTTCCAGCTTCGAGAGTTCTGCCCGCGTCTCTTTAAGCTGAGATTCTGCCCGCTTCACCTCAATCAACTTTAAAGTTTTCTCCAACTGACAGAGTACCTCCCCTTCTTCTACGAAAGTCCCCTCGTCTATAGTAAAGCGTTATATATTCCCGGCCACCTGGGCGCTAACAGTAGTAGAAATCAGGGGATACGCTGTGCCCACCAAGTATATGGAAGACACCACTTCTCCCTCGGTAACCGGCGCTACCACTACAGTTACCGTCGGGATGTTTCCTGGCGGTTGAGCCCATAGCTTCCCTGGCCAGCTTGCTATACATAAGCCACTGAGCAGTAGGCATATACGGTATACGGCTGGTTTAAATTTCATTTTTAATAAGCTCCCCAAAACAGCACGATTAACATACAGATTAAAATCCCTGCTACATATTAGGCGAAGCTACAAAAAAAATCAAGTTGTAAATTATTACTAAGTCATCAATATGCTTGACAGAATAAGCCGTTTTGTCTATACTTAAGCATAATTTCACTGTATAATGGGATTTTTATCTGGCTGGAATTTAACTTGTAGAGTTCCAGCAACAAGCTTAAGGAACAAAGCCCCTTGTTTGATAGTTTAAGCGAAAAGCTACAGGCCACTTTTAAGAAGCTGCGCGGCCACGGTAAACTAACCGAAAAGAATATCCAGGAAGGCTTGAGAGAGGTTAAGCTGGCCCTGCTTTCGGCCGATGTAAATTACAAGGTGGTTAAAAAATTTATCGAAGATGTGCAGCAGAAGGCGGTAGGACAGGAGGTGCTTTCCAGTATTTCTCCCGGGCAGCAGGTGGTAAAAATTGTGCATCGGGAACTGGTGGAGTTGATGGGTGAAAGTTTCCGTCAGCCGGCTTTGGCCCCGGCCCCGCCTACTGTTATTATGCTAATGGGGCTGCAAGGCGCCGGTAAAACTACTGCGGCCGCTAAATTGGCCCGCCGTTTCAAGGGAGAAAGGCGTAATCCCTTACTGGTAGCGGCTGATCCATACCGTCCGGCAGCGGCCCAACAGTTAAATCTACTGGCGCAGCAATTGAATGTAGCTTGCTTTATTGGCGCCCCGGGGCAAACACCGCTTAAAACCTGTCGTCAGGCGTTAAGTCAAGCCAAAGAAACCGCTATCGAGGTGGTGATTATTGATACCGCCGGCAGGTTGCATATAGATGAAGGGCTGATGGCCGAACTCACTGAACTGAAGCAGGCCCTCTCGCCTCATTATATCTGGTTGGTAGCCGATGCATTAACCGGCCAGGAGGCGGTAAGGGTAGCTCAGGGGTTTGAGCAGGCGGTGGGCATTGACGGGGTGATTTTAACTAAAATGGATGGCGATGCCCGCGGTGGCGCCGCCCTGTCCATCCGGGCGGTAACCGGCAAGCCCATTAAATTCGTGGGCTTAGGAGAGAAGCTGGAGGCATTGGAACCCTTCCACCCCGACCGGATAGCCTCACGCATTCTGGGGATGGGAGATGTGCTCTCTTTAGTCGAGAAAGCCGAAACGCTATACTCAGAAGAGCAGGCGGCTGAATTAGAGAAAAAACTAAGAAGCAATCGTTTTACCCTGGAGGATTTCAGCTCCCAGCTAAAACAATTGAAGAAAATGGGGCCGCTGGAAAATTTACTTGAGCTTTTGCCTGGTATGGGAAACTCAAAAGCGCTAAAGGGCTTAAAACCGGATGACAAACAACTGCTACATACCCAGGCCATTATTGATTCTATGACTCAGGCTGAGCGTTTAAATCATAAAATAATCAACGGCAGCCGCCGCCGCCGGATTGCCGTCGGCAGCGGTACCAGCGTGCAGGATATAAACAAATTGCTTAAGCAATTTACTCAGATGCAGAAACTGGTCAAACGATTGCCAAAATCATCCGCCGGCCTCGGCCGTATGCGGGGATTACCATTTAGCTAAATCGCCCCGGCCAGCTTCGGGTCTATGCCCCTTACAGGGGGAAGCCGGGCTCAGGTTTTTGGTTAATTAGACTATATGATTTCCTGTATTTGGAAAACTTTAACACCCAAAATTCATTAGAGACGGAGGTGAATGTCACTTGTCAGTACACTTGAGGCTCTTTCGCATGGGAGCTAAAAAGAAACCCTTTTATCGTATTGTAGCCGCTGATTCCAGGCGGGCCAGAGACGGACGTTATGTCGAGGCTGTAGGTACCTATGACCCACTGAAGGATCCGGCTGAGGTTACCTTGAATGAAGAACGAGTAATCGATTGGTTGAATAAGGGAGCGCAACCTACTCAGACGGTACGCAATCTGCTAAAACGATATGAAAATGTCAAGAATCATTTGAACTAGCCTGTCCATGAAGGGACTGTTTTTTGGCAAAGCCGTCGAACTGAAAATAGCAGTTTGAATTTCCGATCAGGCATTGATTTATGCTTAGTTAATTCCTGAATTATTCGGGTGTTAGCATCCAATCCAATTCAAACCAGAGTCAGTCGTGGAGGTAATTAGATGAAAGATCTTGTTGAGCATATGGCCAAAGCATTAGTAGATCTACCGGAAGAAGTAGCGGTAAGTGAAATCGAGGGCGAAAAAACCACCGTAATTGAATTGAAGGTAGCCAAGGAAGACTTAGGCAAGGTCATCGGTAAACAAGGCAAGACCGCCCGCGCCATGAGAACTATCTTAAACGCTGCCGCTACTAAACTCAGAAAGCGGTCGGTGCTGGAAATATTGGAATAGGCGGGTCTAGCTAAACCTATGTAGAAATTATATATAGTAGCTATAAATACGGCAATTACCAGGGAGGGTATTGATCCTTACCTGGTCAGGATATAGTAAACCATATAATTGCCTTGCCATAAAATAAGCCCCCGTTGCTATCCGCAGGTTTATTGACCCGGGAATGGCAACGGGTTAATCCGGGAAAAATTGGGGTCTCTGACCCCCTGGGGGCCATGACCCCTTTGTCATATCAGTATGCAAGAGGAATTAATAGTTATCGGCAAAATCACCAAACCTCATGGGGTAAAGGGTGAGTTAAGGGTGTTACCTTCGAGCAACAATCCCCACCGGTTCGCTCAACTAAATGATATTTGGCTGATCGGGGAGGATCGTCAGCCGGTACTACAGCATATTAAAGGTGTACGGTATCATAGGAATTTTGTATTGTTAAAGCTTACCGGCTATGATACCCTCAGCCAGGCGGAACAGTTGGCCGGGGCTGAACTGGGAATCCCCAAAAGCCGGCTGCGGCAACTGCCGGATAACACCTTCTACCAATTTGACATTATCGGGCTTAAGGTTTATACTGCCGACCGGCGCTATCTGGGAAAGATAAAAAGTATCCTTTCCACCGGCAGCAATGATGTCTATGTGGTAAAGGGAGAAGCCGCAGAATATCTGATCCCGGCTATAAAACAAGCTATAAAAGAGCTTGATATAGCACAGGGATATATTGTGCTTAATGCTTTAGAAGGGTTGATAGACCCGCATGCAGTGTGATATCTTAACGCTTTTCCCGGAGGTTTTCGAACCTTATATTAATAGCGGTATATTACGCCGGGCCAGGGCCAAGGGATTACTTGAGCTTAAGCTGTACAATCTTAGACAATACAGCGAAAATAAACACTTGCAGGTGGATGATGTCCCCTATGGCGGGGGACCGGGCATGGTACTCAAACCCGAACCGATCTTGCGGGCGGTTGAAACTATTGCCCAGGGGCAAAAAAGTAAACGAGTTATCCTTACCACCCCACAGGGGCAACCATTTAACCAGCAATTAGCCCGGGAGTTAGCCGGCGAAGCATACTTGCTTATTATCTGTGGGCGATACGAAGGGGTGGATGAGCGGGTAGCTCAGCAATTGGTTACCGATGAGATTTCTATCGGTGATTATGTGTTAACCGGCGGGGAACTGCCGGCGCTTACAATTTTAGATGCCGTAACCCGGTTGATTCCAGGGGTGTTGGGGAATGATGCCTCGGCCGCCGCTGATTCTTTCTCTGAGGTATTATTGGATTATCCCCACTATACCCGGCCGGCAGAATATAAGGGCTTACAAGTACCGGAGGTATTGTTATCCGGCAATCATGAACAGATCAGACGCTGGCGGCGCTATCAGGCATTAAAAAGGACCTATCACCGTCGACCGGAACTGCTGAATGAATTAGGGCTTTCCGATGAAGATAAGGAATTATTGAGCAAGATAAAAGGAGAAGGTTGATTATGAACATTATGAACATTATGAAATTTGTAGAGGATAAACAGCTAAAAGAGGGGCTTCCCCAATTCAGGTCAGGTGATACGGTAAAGGTACACGTGAAGATTACCGAGGGAGAAAAGACGCGAATTCAAGTATTTGAGGGAGCCGTCATCCGCAAAACCAAAGGCCAGAATCGAGCCAGCTTTACCGTACGCAAAATCTCGCATGGGGTTGGCGTAGAGCGTATTTTCCCGCTACATTCCCCCATCATTGATAAGATTGAAGTGATAAGAAAGGGCAAGGTGCGTCGGGCCCGCCTTTATTATCTCAGGAAAAAACGCGGTAAAGCCGCCCGCATTAAAGAGTTGGGCCGCCGCTGATTGAATTGTCAACCATTCCAGCCAAGCTTAGAGAAGCTGAGCGTTTAATTAAACTAGAACGCTATGAAGCCGAGGCGCGCGGAGCTGGCTATCGGTTGATTGCCGGAGTGGATGAGGTCGGCCGGGGGCCGCTGGCCGGTCCGGTAGTGGCGGCAGCGGTTATCCTGCCCGAAAAGACCGATCTGCCGGGCATAAATGATTCCAAAAAGTTGACCCCAAAAAAGCGGTACCAACTTTTTACCCAAATAAAGCGGCAAGCTGTATGTATTGGTGTAGCTGCTATAAAAGAAACTATTATTGATGAGATAAATATTTTAGAGGCTACGCGACGGGCCATGTGCCAGGCGGTGACTCAGCTTAATCCTACCCCGGATCACCTGCTGCTGGATGCCGTTTCCCTGCCTCAATTAAACATTTCCCAGCAGGCTATAACCCATGGAGATTCATTGAGCATCTCCATTGCGGCGGCTTCCATTATGGCTAAAGTCATCCGCGATGAGTTAATGTGTCATTTAGCCAGGCGGTATCCCCACTATAAATTCGAACAACACAAGGGTTACGGCACCGCAGTTCACTTAGCCGCCCTGCGTCAGCACGGCCCCTGTCCTATCCATCGTTTAAGCTTCAGGGGTGTATGCTGAGGAAGTAAAACTGTACCATATATCCTTTTTAAAACAGCTACTACCCCAGGCCGGTTAAGGCGTCATTTTTTTTTAAGGCCTCCAAAAACACATTCACCAGCAGTGGATCAAATTGAGTTCCGGCACAGCGGATGAGTTCCTGTTGGGCCTCAGAATGAGTCATGGTCTTGTTACGATAGGGCCTGTCAGAGGTTATCGCATCATATGAATCGGCAATGGCGATAATCCGACCTCCCAATGGGATGGATTCTCCGGTCAAACCATAAGGATAACCATTACCGGCATATCTCTCGTGATGGTGACGGATATAGGACTTTATGTTTTCAGCATTCTCTAAGGGCGCAATTAATTCTACCCCTTGTTCCGGATGTTTTTTAATAAGTTCCCAATCCTGAGAGTCAAGCTGTTTTTTCTTAAGCATGGTGCTGTTGCTTATTCCCAGCTTGCCTATATCATGCAGATAGGCGGCAACCTGAATTTCTTCCTTCTCATCTGACATCAGTTTTAAGCTTTCGGCAATAAGCGTACTGTAAAACGATACCCGTTGCGAATGCCCATGAATATAAATATCGTTATTCTCCAGGGTTAAACTGAGGACTTTGGCAAATTCCAGGTAATCCTTATGCTTACTGCTCCTCAAATGTTGCTCTTGAATAAAATGTTCGCTTATTATCCGGGCCAGTTTAATTAACAGTTGCTTTTCCTGATTTGATTCCCCGATTGACTCATCTACCTTTTCGGAATTTACTTGCATTAGCTCCGAGAATATATCTTTTAGCTGAAGGTTTAAACTTCTCTTTTCAACCGCAGACATAACTACCGAAATTATAGTGCTCATACGGAACGGTTTGGGAATATAACCCGAAACACCGCACAGGAAGGCATTTAAGGTCATATCCGCATTATTATCTGCCGAAATGATTACTATCTCAAGATATGGATCGCGCTGTTTAATGGCCTTAAGTACTTCTATTGGTTGAATGTTGTTGAAACTCAAATCAAGGATTACCACATCGGGTATATCCTTATGTACCATCTCCAGCGCTTGATAGCCATTTTCGGCTGTAAGAATATGGTAACTGGTTTGTAGAATTCTGTTTAACGTATCCCGGTCTTGAATATCATCGACAACAATTAATACCTTGGTTTCGTTTGACATGATTATCTATCTCCATTGTTATAGCCTGGGTACTATACCAGGCAGTTGTGTTCCAGCTCTTGTCGCAGTGATTCTCCAGCCCGCTCCAGTTCCAGAATTGCCTTACCCACATTTCCGTTTACTTTCATGATCAGCAAACAGAAAAATTTAGGCGGACTGCCGACAGGAAAGAGAAATACTTTGAATTTATCGGTGGTCAGATTTATATAATAGAGCCTGCCGGACTTAACCTCCCGCACCAATTCGAGGGCATCCTTTACTACGTCGGCAAGTTCGGCGGCAGTAAGTAAGCCGGTCTTTTCCGGGGTAGCCGGATCAAAGGTTAAATGCACTCCATCCACCCCAATTATTCCACTGGAAACATAATCACGACTCAAATTGTGCTTGATATCATGCAATACATCTTCAAATTTCATTATCCTGTTTCCCATTGGCGTTTATTTTTAAGGCATGAGCAATTTTCAGCGTAAGATGTTCTATAAGATATAATGCCTTACCAAATCCCAGATCTTTCTCAATTAAGGAGTATAGAAATAAGCCCTGACCGGTAAGGCAATGAAGCATAACATAGTGTTTTTCTGTAGCTATTACTATTAACTCCAATTTGCCGAGGGTTAGTTTCCGGCAGACTTCCCCGGTTTGCTTAACCAGCCCGCTGGAGAGTAGATCCTTCTGGTCGGTAGGAACCAGATCAATACCTACCTGAAATACAATGTCTCCCTGTAGGGCATTCAGCTTGACAAATATTATTTCCTTTATATCTTGGGAGTATTTGGAAAGCACCTCCGATACAGAAGCCTGGCCTACAACCTGATAAGCCGGTGACGGCGGGGGTTGAATCAACTGCCCCATCTCCCCCAACACTTCTCCAATTACCTGAATCAAAACCTCCATGCCAAAGGGTTTTTCAATATAACGCAAGGCCCCTTTTTCCCGAGCCTTGCGCTTATCGTCATCTGAACCAAAAGCCGTCATAGCGATAAAGCCTATTTGCGGACAATGCTTATTTACCTCATCTAATAACTCTAAGCCACTTTTACCCGTCATTTTAATATCCGAAACAATAAGCTTAATGTTGCTGGTCTTTTTAAGAATCTGTAACGCCTCTTCACTGCTATTGGCACAAATCACTTTGTATTGTTTGTTTATAGTAAGGTTCTTGGATATACTCCAGGTAAGGGTTTCTTCGTCATCGACAATCAATATAGTTTTTCTACCGTTTTCTGGGTGGTTGTTTTTTTTATTCATCGGACTTCACCGGTTAATATTGTTTGGCTTTAGTTCTTTATCGGTTGAGACTTGAAACTTTCTATGTTGTTTTTATGACTGAGCAAAGAGTATGCCAAACCAGTACATAGCAGAAAAATCCTTGCCATAACAACTAGTTGCAAGCGTGATGTGTGCAAATTTCGGTGCATATTAAATCTGATTTAAAGTACCGGGGTCGTTTGATTCTAAAACAGCAACTCGAAAACCGAACATTCAGCATCACAGTTTTTGAATTTGCCGGGGGGCCGGGGGGATTTATGGGATAAGTTATATGTTTGACATCTTAAAGGTATCTGGGCTAGTATTAGTTGCTGGTAATCACCCCTAACCTATCAGGAGCAGATATATGTCGGCTAAAAAATATTTATTGGGCATCGACATCGGAGGCACCAAGTTGGCGGGCGCGCTGGCTGACAGCGAGGGTCGGCTATTACATAAAATGAGGCATCCCACCGAAGCCCATCAAGGCTCCCAACATGTACTGGATGGAATAATATGCCTGGCACAAGAAGTATTGACTCAGGCCAATATAGCCTCATCGGATGTATCGTGTATCGGGGTCAGCTGTCCCGGGCCGGTGGATTGTGAAACCGGCATCATGTATTCTCCGCCCAACCTGCCCGGCTGGGGGGAGGTTCCGCTTGCGGAAATATTGCAGCGGGAGTTCGGCATTCCCGCCAGATTTGAAAATGATGCCAATGCGGCGGCGTTAGCCGAGCATAAGTTCGGCGCCGGGGTGGGCTATAAGAATATGGTCTATCTCACCATGAGTACCGGTATCGGCGGCGGAATTATTATAGACGGTCGCATATACCGGGGGGCGCACGGTTCGGCCGGCGAAGTGGGTCACCAGACGCTGATGCCGGATGGGCCGTTGTGCGGCTGCGGCAAACGTGGTTGCCTGGAAGCGTTATGTTCAGGAACCGCCCTGAGCAGGATAATCCAGGGGGAAGTCGAGCGGCATCCCGAATCGTTAATGTTGAAACTGGCTGACGGTCAGGCAGAAAAACTGGCGCCGCCGGTTTTAGTAGCCGCCGCCAAGGCCGGGGATGAGACGGCCTTAGAGATATGGGAAACCGCCGGTTATCATCTGGGCTGGGGGCTGGCTAATCTGGCGAATATCCTGGACCCTGAAATATTCATCCTGGGTACTATCGCCATTAAGGCCGGCGAGCTGTTGCTTAAACCAACCCGCCAGGCGCTTAATAAATTCATATTTAACCGCCATATTCCACTACCGGACTTAGTGCCAGCCAGACTGGGCGATGAAATCGGGGAATATGGGGCGATTGCAGTGGCGTTGGCTACATAAAAGGCGATATTTCATATATCAGGAATAGTCTATGGGGCGGGTTAAGAAAATTTTTAACTGGCAGTTTTTTTGGGGCCTGGGCTTAGTGGCGCTGTCGGCGTTTTTTTATCTCATTCACTATGCCATCTTTAAGGACAGCCACCATATTTTCCTTTATTTAATTGGGGATATCGCCTTTGTGCCGATTGAGGTATTGCTGGTCACCCTGATTATCCACCGCTTACTGAGCAAGCGGGAAAAACGCTCGCTGCTGCAAAAGATGAATATGGTTATCGGGGTGTTCTATAGTGAAGTCGGCACTAAGCTGCTGGAACGCTTTGCCGCATTCGACCCTGAAACAACGGCTATCAGGGCTGAGCTTATCATAAGTAATGAGTGGGATAACCGGGACTTTGCTAAAAAAAGCCGGCACTTTAGGAATTATGCTTATAAGATTGACAGTAAAAATGGGGATTTAGAGGCTTTGCGAAATTTTCTGCTTGAGAAACGGGATTTCATGCTGCGCTTACTTGAGAACCCCAATCTGCTTGAGCATGATTCTTTCACCGAACTACTGTGGGCGGTGACCCACCTGGCCGAGGAGCTCAATTTCCGGAAAAACGTGAAAAAGCTAATCGATACCGATGCCGAACACCTGTCCGGTGATATGCGGCGGGTATATGGCCTATTAATATCCGAATGGCTGGATTATATGAAACACCTGCACACCGACTACCCCTACCTCTTCTCACTGGCCACCCGCACCAACCCCTTCGATCTGGAAGCCACGCCGGAGGTTAAGGGATAATTTGAAGCTGGAGAAAATTATCCAACATTTTTGTTTACAATTTAGTAAAAGCATAGTCATTTAATATTTAACCCCAAGAGGGTATTTGGGAAAGCTCCATTAATCTTTTTATTTGTTCGTCAGTTTGATCCCTTAAAACAATCTGAGAAATACTAATTATAAATTGCTTAAGTTTTTCGAATGCTACTTTCTCGTAACGATCTATATTGTCATACATTCTATTAAGTATGGCCATGTTCCAAGATAAATACTTTCCTGGAATAGCAATGTCGCCAATGTCTTCCCAGGCAGTAGAGTATCCTTGAGTTTCATAATAATTTCTTTTCTTCTCGTCACACTCTCCTTTACAAACCCAATATATATCCACGGTATCGCATACATACTTTGTATTACGTTTTTGAACAAAAACTATAATTCCCGTCTTTTCTATTAACAAATCTTTTCCACAACACACATATTCAAGAGGTTCATAATTATCAAAAAGATTATTAGGTTTAGTATCTAGCAGTTTCCATTTATCATAACTCAGAGGAAAATATCTTTTTAAGATATTTTTACCTTTAGGATTGTCGAGGAGTTCTTTCTCTAATAGTTCTTTATCAAAAATTCTTACTTCAAATTCTTTGACTTGCAATAAATTTCTACTTAATGGAGCGCTTATTAAAGTTGAGTAAAATCCCAAAAACCCTTTAGCACTGTGACTTTTAACTCTGTCATGTATATTTAATTCATCACTAACCGTTACTGACTTTCCAGAGTGAGCATTGTGTTTACGGGTTGTTGCCTAAACCACTTGTGATGGGGTGATGAGAATTTAGCCTATAACCCACAAAAGATTTAATTATAAGATTTAGCCGCTATGCCGGGCTTAAAAATAGCTATAAGCAGTAATTCCAGCTTTATAAGCACTCTAATCCTAAGCGAATCTAACC
>JAJRUS010000016.1 GCA_024277675.1 bacterium
GGATTACATATATCCATAATACGGGCCTGACCGGCTACGGCCCCAATCGGCCAACCGCCCCCCAGAATCTTACCCAATACGGTCAGATCCGGTTTGACCCCCAAAAGTTCCTGCGCTCCCCCCAGGGCCACCCGAAAGCCGGAGATAATCTCATCATAGATAAGCACCGCGCCGACTTTCTGGGTCTCCTCCCGTATGGCAGACAGAGAAGCTGAACTGGCGGCAATAAAGCCCCCCACCCCGGCAATCGGTTCTAAAATCACTCCGGCCAAATCTTTAGCGTGTTCACGAATAGCGGCAGTGGCAGCTTCTGGATCATTAAACGGGATAGTTATTACGTTTTCAGCGTTTTTTTCCAATAAACCCAGCGAATCCGGCATATCATATGGTTTGAATACCCCGAACAACAAATCACTGCCAGCCCCATGCCAGCCCCCCTGAACCTTAATAATCCTGGAGTGGTTGGTATAGGCCCGCGCTATTCTCACCGCATACATGGTAGCCTCAGTACCGGAGCAGCAGAATCTTACCTTTTGGGCCGACGGCACTAATTCACACACCAGTTCAGCCAGTTCCACCTCCAGGGGATTAACAATCCCGCTGTGCATCACCCCTTGGGCCAATAACTCCCGGACTTTGCTGACAATATGTGGGGGCGAATGACCCAGGATGTGGGTATAATGACCCATCCAGAAATCCAGGTACTCGTTGCCGTCTACATCCCGGAAGCGAGAGCCTTTGGCATGGCTGATATAGACCGGATAAGGCGGATGATACCTTAAATTATGACAGATACCGCCCGGTATTACTGCCTCGGCCTGCTCATAAAGCGCGCGTGATTTTGGGGTTTTCTGCTGGTAAATTTGTTTGTAATCGGACATGCAATAATCACCACGCCTGGGTAGCAGCGGGGGTATAATTAACCCGGCCTATATAATCCTCATCCTGCTTATCGAAGATGTATTTATCGATAAGCTCCGGTTCGGTAGCGCCCCACCAGTTAAGCGGACAATCCAGAGAGGTCGGCTGATTCTCGCCCAACTTTATATTAAAGTATTTGTTCCGGGCAATATTATTATGACTAATAGTGAGCTGCTTAACTCCTTCCCGGATGAATATACCGGTCAGGTTATAAGAAATGGTGTTATATTCGATTACCGGCCGGCTATAGATAAAGCGCAAGCCGGTTTTATTGTGTTGGATCAGATTATGCGTTATATTTATGGGGCCGCTTCTGAAACGCAATCCACCCTCACTGTTTTCAAAGACGCAATTTTGTACATCTACCGCAGAAAAATGCAGATGCAGCCCCCAACTGGCATATTCGAAACGACAATATTCAAAGGTACTCCCCAGACTGTATTCAACTTTAACCTCTCCCCAGGCTGCCGGAGCAGGTGAACTCAAGTGACTGGTAAACACTATGTTTTGTCGCTTGGTCCCCCTGGCGATCAAGCGTCCATTGACCTGAATTCCGCTGTCCGCTGTCCCATCCTGGTTATTATCCCGCCGGGTAAACTCAATGCGGGTACCGGGAGCTACCCAAAGCGTGACTCCGTTTGATACTTTAACCTCTCCATCTACAATTATGGTGCCTCGCCATTTAGTATCCCGGTCTATGACGACATCGGTTATGGTCACCGGTTGTTTTGAGCCATCTACAATATGTAAAGGGGCAAAGGCACAACCACCAAGGTTATAGCTCAAACTTAAAACAAATATCACCCCACCCCACAATAATCGGGGATAATTTGAGTTGTACGTAAGCTGCATCACTTAACCACAGGATAGGGCCAGGCAATTATTCCCCCCTTCATATTTTTTACATTCTCAAAACCCAGCCTAAGCAACATCTTGGTGGCTGCGCTACTGCGGCCGCCACTATGACAGTAAACAATAATCTCTTGATCGGCATTCAGTTCTCGATATCGATCAGGGAGTTCGCCTATGGGAATAAGAATTGCCCCTTGCAAGTGACCATGGGCATATTCCTCCGGCTGACGGACATCCAGCAAGATGATTTTTTCGCCGGCATCCAGTTTTTGTTTAACCACCACCGGACTAATATTATATAAGATAACCGGGGCCGGAGGGGTTTGCCCTTTGGTTTTAATGGAACAGCCAAATAAAAACCCGGTCAGACTCAGGATGATAATACTTCTATATTTTGACTTAAGGCACACGCTTTTTCTCCTGGGTTTGCAGTTGATTCAACAGCTCTTTAAACTGCCGGCTATTTTGCAATAATATCAATTCCTGGTTGTTAATTAAAAACATGGGGGGTGAACTAATGCCTAATCCTTCCAGATACTCGGCCTCCTCAGCCAGCAATTCATCGGCAGCCCTCGACTGGGCCTTTTGCTTTATCCGGCCCGGATCAAGTCCCAGTTCCAATAATGGCTGTTCCCAATAGGAACTGGCGGGCGCCTGTCCCCTTAGTTTCACATAAGCTTTGAACTTTCCCGGGTAATCCCGACGGATAATTAATTGGCGGCAAACTTCCTCCAACTCAGCCAATCCCCCGGGAGCAGTAATATCCCCGGCCGGATTACGTTTTACCAAATAGTGTACTTTAAAGTCCAGCGCTGGATACTGGTACGCAATAATATCATAAACATTTTGTAAAACCATATTGGACTTCAGGGATAAGGGGGAAAACAGAAAGCTTATTTGCCCGGGTTTGGGCGTTCGTTTTATATAGAACCTGGCTTGAGCCAGCGAAGGTGACAAGATAAATCGATCCTTGACCAGTATCAGATCTTCTTTTAATTGATCAATGTTTTTGGCTTTAAGCACTGCCCGGTTAAATATATAGGCCGGTAATCTGTTTATTTGATAAGTTTCAATAAGCTTCCTGCCGGCCGGTGAGTCGGCAGCTACATACTCTGTTTTAAGCCCCGGAAGCAATTGGCTGAGCCAGTCAAGTGGATCTGCCGGGCGGCTTATTGCCCGGTAAATCAGCGACTTGTTATTTCGTACAATGGTAAGCGGAACCGCAACCGCCGGTTGAAAATCGCACTTAGCCAGCTTTGTACCGGCTGATTCGCAACTGCCGATCATGCCCGGTTTAAGACAATCCTGATCGCTTGAGCATTCGGGAAGCTCTGCGCAAGCCTTTACCTTTGCGGGTAATTGTTGGCAGATATATTTTATCAAAGTAAGCGGCTCTATCTTATCGGTATAAACTTTATGGTTGATGAACAAAGTAGGCACGCTTAAGATGTTCAACTGCCGGACATGTTTTAAATTCTTTTTAAGCAACTCGTCTCCCTGGCCGCTGGAAAGCGCCTGCTCTATCCGGCCGATATCGGCACCGGCTTTGCCGGCGCAGTCCTGCCAGGGTATCCCGGCAATATCCTGATGTCTGCACTCAAGATAATTCCAGAAGCTGTCGGGGGAGTATCGTGAGACCAGCAACTTCACCTGAGTTTCCTGATCCAACTGAGCATCGGTTTTGTCATCATGGGGAACAAAGTACACCGTCAAATCCAGTTTATCGCCCAATTCAGCAAACACCTGCTGCATCACCCCTTCCGCCTCCAAACAGTATGGACAGCCATGCATTATAAATAAATCCACCGCCACCCGGGCCGGTTGCTCAGCCGGTTTAAATTCCTCAAGTAAAGCCAACATGCTTTTATCATCAGCAATTTCCTTGCTCATACGAATGGATTGGAGCTTGTGAGCAATAATTTTATTCTTTTCATCAAGCTCTAAATCCAGCCGACCTAAGCTACGCCCCTGATAGCTGAATTGAAGCAGCAATCCGGAACCTACCCGCTCCAGCATCTCCAGTGAATCTTTTTTGTGTCCATTTATTAAAATATTTATTTCGGGGAATTCGTTTAGCAACTCCCGTGATTTTGCCTCTCCTAAATGGCTTAAGACAATTACCAGGTCAGCCTGCTGCCCTTTTTTTATTTGGGTTAAGGTTTGCTTTAAGCTATAAACAGGATCAATGATTTTTAAACTTTCATTATCGTGCGGCGGTAGTACCTCAGCGGCTTCCTGGGGAGTAAGTCCGATTACGGCTATACGGACATTATCGGTTTCCTTTATTACATAGGGATACCCTATGGACTTAGCGGCGGTTTTATATGTGGTATTTGCCGATAGGAATTTTATGTTTGAAGCAGCAACAATACTTTGCAGAAAATCCAGCCCGAAACCCAACTCCTCATCGCCTAAGGCCAGGGCGTCATAACCCATCATATCCATGGCTTTAAGATAAAGCCTGGTACGGGCTTTGTCCGGTTTTACTCCCCTGATATATTTATCGTACACGCCGCCGGCAAAAGCGCCACCGGCGTCAAGCAGTAAAACGTTTGGGGTTTTATCCCGTATCTGCTTAATAGCGGCAGCCCGCCGGGCAATCCCCCCATCCGGCGCCCCAGGACAATCACAGGGATAGAGGGCGGCATGCGTATCTCCGGTATACAAAATAGTAAGCTGCCTGGCCTGGACTTGCCCTGTGGCTGTGAGGCAGATAAGCAGAGTAACTAATAAAATGTGGGTTTTAGTGATTGTTAGAGACATAAGGAATAGTTCAGGCAGCCACCAATTCGAGTTTGAGTTTTTCAATCCTGGAGCGGACAGGTTTTAACTCCGCAATAGTAATGTAGACTAAAGGTTGGTTCTGCTCAAGGTTCTTGGCGGCTATTTCCCTGGCCCAATGGTTGAACTCATCATCCCCTTCTATCTGCATAACCACCAAGGCGTTATCAGGTATCTGTTCAGCAAATTCAGGATGCTCCAGGATGTAACGGTCAAATTCCCTGACCAGCTTGCTGTTTTTTTCAACAAATCTTTCTTTATCTGTCATGGGAATTCTCCTCTCAAGAAGTTGGCCTTATAAAGCTGCCAATTTTCGTTAATATCATCATCAGCCATACTAAGCGCTTCAGGATAGCCCACATAAAGAGCGATTTTTCTCCGCTTTCCAGCTATATTATAACAATCTTTATGGATAAAATCATGCGCACAATCATAGCGTACCACCTCTCTCCAGACATCATCCACTCTAACCTCAAGCTGAACCATGAAATTGGAAATCTTTCCCCCTTTAGCGCTATGATAATGCCTTTTTCTGGCATCTAAATCAAGCATTATTAAATATTGTTTTTCAGCCATTGGGATTGTCTGGTGTGGTTGTCAGTCCTGTTTTGTTGGTTTCGTTGTAGAGTAGGGTGGGAAGAGGCTGTCGGTTTGGCAAGCTGGCGGGTTATTTCCAGATATATTGCAGGCTGATGGAATTATTGGTAAGGCTCCGAGGGATAACATCTTGTACAATCCCACTTATAAAATCCTCTAAGGTAAATTTTTCCTGTTGCTCAATTACCTCCAGCGGCCTTTTCTCGATACCGCCCAGTTTTGCCGCCGCCTCCAGCGCATCCTCTAATCCGCCCAACGCATCCACAAATCCCAATTTCAGGGCCTGCTTACCTGAAAATATACGTCCATCGGCCACTTTGCGGACTTCCTCCTCATCCATACCCCGCCCCTGTACAATTGCTTCCACAAATTGGTTATATACATCATTAATTACGGTTTGTAAAAGCTGCTTTTCCTCTTTAGTCATCGGTCGGGTGGGAGAACCGATATCCTTGTGTTTGCCGCTTTTTATCACCACGGTTTGAAGACCAATTTTTTTAAATAATTCCTGCACATTGGGGAATTCCATTATCACCCCGATACTGCCGGTTATGGTACCCGGATTGGCGATGATTTCATCCGCCGGACAGCTAATATAATAGCCCCCTGAAGCCGCCAGACTTCCCATGGAGATTACTATTTTCTGCTTGCCGGCAGCCTTAATATTGGCGATAGCGCGATGGATTTCCTGAGAGGGAGCCACCCCACCGCCGGGGCTGTCTACCCTGACCACAATGGCTTTTACGGTGGGATTCTTGGAGTATTTCTCAAGCTGCTCCAAAATAGGTTTTGATTCGGTAATGATTCCCTCTACCCGAACAAGGGCAATCTTTTCTCCACCAAGGTATTCCCGCTTTCCCACCACCAGGCTTAAGCCAATGATAATTACAAACAAAACCAGAATTATCCCCAAAAATATACCAATGCCCTTCCAAGCAGACCGTTCGGAATTCATAACTTAAATTATCCTTTATTCATGATCAATAAAAATACACCCAGCAAGTATACTCCCAGGATACATAGAGAGTCAACCCCCAGGCGCAAAAACTGCTTGCGGGACTTACAGCTTAAGCTGATTAGAACAATGCCGGATAAAATCAAAAATTCAACCACCGTAATGATGTGTTCCCCCGAACTACCGCTAAAAATCCCGCCTGCCCGATAAAACACATCCACTAAAAAAACTAAGCTTAGATTAAAAACATTACTGCCAAACAAATTTCCCAGGGCCATATCCGGCTCTCCCAGTTTTAGCGCACCCACCGCTACCGCCACTTCGGGCAATGAGGTAACTATGGCCAGAAAGAATGTCCCTACCAGGGTATAACTCAATCCGGTAATTCGAGCGATATCCCGGCCGCTATAAGCGGCCATGATTCCACTACCAATGATTATGACGGAAAATAATATGAATTTAAAGTAGGTATGGCTTAATTTTGCCTCCGGATACTTAGCGGTGGTATCCGCCGGCTGTTTGGAATTTTTAAACGATAGCCGAACACCAATCAGGTATACAATCAATATACCCCAGCTAACCAGATTTACCCCCAAAAAACCTATGTCGGGCTGGGTCAACAACCCCAGGATAGTCAGTGAACCCAGTAAGATTCCCAAACCCAGCGATAGATTATGTTCTTCACCGGCAACTGTAAGTATGGGAGAGGGAGAATAGAGTAGATCTAATAAGACAATAATCAATAAGTTAAAAATATTACTGCCGACCAGATTGCCGATGGCTAAATCCGGACTTTGGAGCAGGGAGGCTGAGCTTAAGGAGGTAGATACCTCCGGCAAAGAGGTAATTAAGGCCAATAAGATAAAACCGATCCAGCCCCGGCTTACCTTAGTCTTCTCGGCGATTACATCGCCGCAGTGGGATAACTGGCGACCAGCATAGAAAATTGCGGTAGCGGCAGCCAAACAAGGTAGCCATACAACTAGACTTTCCATCGATTACCAGTAATCCCAGGCGCGAAACTTGAATGCTTTATGCGTCAACTAATATCTTTAGCTGAGTCAGCCAAGTCTGTAGCTGCCTCAGCGTCGGCAGCTACCTCATCGGAAGTATCGGCGGAATCATCGCCAGTAGAATCAGCGGCATCAGCCTTTGTAGCTTGTTCCTGGGCTTCAACCTCGGCGGTTGCAACTGAATTTTGAGTTAATTCCGAGGGCAGCACCACATTCTCAAAACCGGCTTGATCCTCGGCCTTAAGGTATTTTTTAAGATCGTCTTTCTCCTGGCTTTCCTGATAAGCCCTGATACTTAAGCCGATCTTCCGGGCATGAGCATCCACTCTGATAACTTTAATGTCTACCTCAGTTCCCACGGACAGCAATTCGTGGGGGGTGGCCCGTTTAGTGGCATCCAGCTCTGAGGCATGAATCAAGCCTTCAATCCCCTCTTCTAATTCCACAAAGGCGCCATAATCGGTCAATCTGGTTATCTTGCGCCTGATATCCGAACCTATGGGATATTTTTGAGGAATCTCCTCCCAGGGGTCAGCTTGAAGTTGCTTAATTCCCAGAGAGAGTTTTTCACTGTTGGGATCGATATTCAAGATTACAGCTTCTATCAGCTCACTTTTTCTCAGCACTTCAGATGGGTGTTTTATCCTTTGAGTCCATGAAATATCTGAAATATGTACCAAGCCATCGACTCCCTCGTCTAGTTCTATAAATGCCCCAAAATCGGTGAGATTTCGTACCTTACCCTTTACAATATCACCGGCTTTGTATTTCAGCATTATTTGTTCCCAGGGGTTAGGCTCCAGTTGCTTAATCCCCAGAGATATTCGCTTTTTATCCCGGTCTACTTCCAGTACTACTACGTCCACAATATCTCCAATAGCCAAAATCTTGGAGGGGTGTCGTATTTTGCGCGTCCAGGACATTTCCGATACATGAATCAGGCCTTCCACCCCTTCTTCCAGCTCGACAAAGGCGCCATAATCCACCAGGTTGACCACCTTACCTCGCACACGGGAATCAACCGGATATTTTTCAGGCACATCTTCCCACGGATTAGGGGTCTTCTGTTTTAATCCCAGCGAAACCTTCTCGCTTACCGGATCAAACTTGAGGATAACCACCTCCACCTTATCACCTATCACAAACATCTCAGACGGATGGCGAATCCGGCCCCAGGACATGTCGGTAACATGCAACAGTCCATCCATGCCGCCTAAATCCACAAAGGCTCCATATTCAGTAATATTCTTAACCACTCCAGCCATAAGCTGACCCTCTTTCAGCAGCTTAAGCGTCTCTTCCTTCTTGGATTCGCGCTCCTCTTCCAGCAAAATGCGGCGTGAGAGGACTATATTGCCGCGCTTGGCGTTTAGCTTAATAACTTTTACCTTTACCGTCTGTCCGATCAGGCTGTCCAAGTTCTTTACCGGTCGCAAATCCACCTGGGAGCCAGGCAAAAAGGCGGGTATACCTACATCTACGGTTAGCCCCCCCTTTATTTTCTTGGAAATCCGGCCATCTATGGCCCGATCCTCTTCATAAGCTTGATTTATCGCCTCCCAAATTTTTATCTTATTGGCCTTTTCTTTAGAGAGCACAATCAGGCCGTCATTATCTTCCTTCTTCTCCAGATATACCTCTACTTCATCGCCTTCCTTAACCTTAACCTCATCCCGCCCGCCAAATTCGGAGAGTGGAATGGTGCCCTCCGATTTATAACCTACATCCACCAATACCTCTCCATCCTGGATTCGGATTATAGTCCCCTTAATGACTTCACCCTCTTCAAAGTTTTTCAGCGTCTCATCATAGAGTTGGCACATCTGCTCAAAATCAAGCTCCAGGCCGGATTCGGTTTCCAACTCATTCGGGGGTGTTTCTGCTACCTGAGGCACTATCGGCTGGTTGCCGTCGGCCCTGTTTTCTGTTAGAGTTTCAGTCTGTTCCATGTTTATTCACTTCCTCCTTATATTAATTTTTTAACTAACCGAGGTTAGCTAAAAGCCCTAAGTCGCTCTACTACCTGGGAAATAATCCGATGCGGGGTGGAGGCCCCGGCGGAAACTCCAATTTTATGCTTTCCTTTAAACCAATGCGGATCTATTTCGCCAGCTATCTCCACCAGGTAAGTAGGTGTCTCGACCTGCCGGCACAATTGAACCAGCCGATTGGTATTAGCGCTATTGCGCCCCCCTACTACAATCATTATATCCACCTGTTGAGCCAGCCCTAAAGTAGCTTTTTGCCGAATAGAGGTGGCTTTACAGATAGTATTATAAATTTTTATTTCCTGCGCCGACCCCGCCAGCTTACCGACAATCGCACTGAAATTCTTATCTGATTGAGTGGTTTGGGCTACAATGCCCAGCTTTTTACCCAAATCCACCTGCTGAATTTCTTTTTCATCTCCCAGTACTACTATTTCATTGCCGGAACAACCCTTAATGCCCTGCACTTCCGGGTGATCTTCATCCCCGATTATTACGACTTGATACCCTTCTTCTCTCAAAGCCGCCGCATAGCGCTGCACTTTTTTTACAAAAGGACAGGTGGCATCGACAATATTTAAGCCCATTCGACGGGCTTGCTCCAAAATTTTAGGATGCAAACCATGTGAACGAACAATTAAAGTGCCCTGTTCCACCTGCTTTAAATCGGAGATTACGGTAACCCCAGCCTGGATCAACTCGGCTACTACCTGAGGATTATGTATCAGCGGCCCCAGGGTAAATACCGGGCCGCTCTGATTGGCTGCGGCTATAAAGGCCAACTGAGTAGCCCGCTTTACTCCAAAGCAGAGTCCGGCTTCTTTAATAACCGTAACACCCAAAACAATCTCCTGAAAGTCGCCACTATACCACCTATCTCATTAATGTGCAAGAAAAATATACTTTTTTATCCAACCTGATTATCCGGGTGAAGTATTAACCGCTATGTTACGGCTTTATAAGCTGTAGCATTCGGTCTAGCACTTGTTCTATGGTAAGCCGGGTAGAGTCGATAAGCGCTGCATCCGGCGCCTGGCGTAAGGGAGCCAGCCGGCGCTCACTATCCTGTTTGTCGCGCCGGTTTAACTGTTTTATAACCGAATCTAATTTTACTTGGCTTTCATCGTCTTCTAATTCATTAAACCTGCGCCGGCCGCGCTCTTCAGGGGAAGCATTCAGGAAAAATTTATAATCGGCTTCCGGAAAAACCACCGTACCGATATCGCGCCCCTCCATCACCACCCCGCCGGCCTGCCCCAACTGCCGTTGTAACTTCACCAGATAATGCCGTACCGCAGGCAGCGCCGAATAGACAGAAGAATAATGGCTGATTTCCGGAGTTCTAAGTTGTGGAGTAATATCCTCTGCCCCGGAAAATACGCTAAATTGATTGCCGTCAGGCTTAAATGAGAGCTTACAATCAGTTACCAACTGAGCAACCAAATCATCCCGGTCAGGCACAATACCTTGTTTTACCGCAGCCCAGGCCAGCGCCCGGTACATAATTCCCGTATCGACATAGGCATAGCCCAGCTTCTCGGCCAGCAGCTTAGCCACCGTACTCTTACCGGCCCCCGCCGGGCCGTCGATGGCAATAGTTAATTTACGTCTGTCTGATTTCATTAGGTTATATTGGGATTGTCGCTTAATTCAGTTTTAAAAAAAAGGGGGGGGAAAGCCCATCGCAAACAATTTGCATTCCTATAACAACTCAAATTTTCGCTTGAGTTATGTTTCCCGCTATTCATTTTTTTATGCGATCTTTGTTTTTAAC
>JAJRUS010000017.1 GCA_024277675.1 bacterium
CCACCCCATCGGCTACTAAACCTTCAAAGACTTCGATCAAGGGAATATAGGTTTCTATAATCGCCTCATAATACCAGTCTTCTTCCAGAAATTACTCATATTCAGGGTGTCTGACATAGGGTAGGTGAGCATGTAAAACTATGGACAGATATCCCTTTTCCACTTATTTCTCCTTAACGTATACGCATAAGGGGCCTGTTTTCAAGGCCCCTTAAGTGAAAGTCGGTTAATTAAAGCATCTTTATTAGATGACAATATTATGGTTTGCCGGTAATGCTTGCGCTCTTGTTGGTATTTCGGCTTACCACCGGGGTAATGGTTCTGGATTCCACCTTATCGGCTGAAGTAGCGGTTACCGGGATTACTTGCTCACCGTTAGGTAGTGCAAAGCGCAGGCTGAAGGTGCCATCAGGTCTCAGATTAATGGGTTTATTTTGTATGGTGACGCTGGCGTTCGGTTCGGTTGCTCCATAAACCACCAATTCAGCATCCAGGGTAAACCAGAAGTCCCGCTTTTTCTCCCGTGAAATTCCACTTTCCCAACTACTGACGGCTCCGGAAGCCAATTCCCGCTTCAGACGTTCCTGCATCATTTCCTGTAGTTCCAGCGAACCGGCGCCGATGCCGAATCCACCGGACAGGGCGTACATTTTCTCGGCATCCTGGCGCGAACTCATCCATTCTTCATCAACCACATCCGACATTGAATCCCGCGGAAGAAGTACTGTGTTTGAGCGGGCCAGGGTATATAGCCGGCCGTCAGTGGTGAGTAAACCGATATCGATACAGTAACAGCGGTTAGGTTCTCCCACGTTGATGTACCAGTTGCTGGCGCCGCCATTCAGCTCTATATCAAAGCTTCGGTTGGCGTTTTCGCCGTTAAATTCTTTATCGGTGATGTCATATACCCTGAGAATGGATTTTGCGGCTTCCCATTTTTCACCCAAAGCCGCCCTGGCTTGCTGGATACTTTGGGGCGACACTTCCCAGTAAGTATAAATCCAATAGGGGTCTCTCGCCAGGGCCACAATTTTATTGTCCCCATAACCTGCCGGCAGGTCCGCGACTTGCTCTTCAATCCGGTAGTCAGCCGGGCCTACATAATATTTGGCTTCTTCTATCTGATTCTGCTCACAACCTAATGCGGGCAATGGCGGTTTTTCACTTTGGGAAACAGGGTGTTTGATATGAACCGTTGCTTTTTCACCGGTTTTAGCTTCAGTGTTTGGCCGGCTCAGCTTGGCCATCAATTCAGCCTTGGTCATCCGGCTATAGTTTTTTATTTCCTCCTCCATGGCCAATTTAACCAACTGCTTTCTGGTCAACGACTTCAATTCATTCTCTGTCATTTACATCAACCTCCTAACTCTTTTAGCCAATTTGTTTATAAAACTCGTTTTAACACCGTAAGATTTCTGCTGATACAGCACCACCCTCCAGTTTGCCCAACATTACCAGGCTTAAGTAGTTACTGTCAAACAATTCATTAGCCATCTTATTAATGTCGGCCATACTGACTCGTTCAATACCGGCTAATATTTCGTCCAGAGAAAATTGGCTGCCAAAATAAATTTCGTGATTAGCCAAAGCCACCATCCGGTTAAAAGTACTCTCCAAACCAAGCGTAAGCTGCCCTTTCAGGTGATTTTTGCTCCGGGCCAGCTCCTCAGCGGTTATTTTTACTTGTTTAAGATTAGTAAGCTGTCCCAGGATAAGCTCTATTACCTCCATAGCTGACTTAGGGTCGGTAGCCGCATAAATTGCCTCCACTCCGGTATCGTAATATGAATTGACATATGAGTAAACGCTGTAGGCCAGCCCCCGTTGCTCTCTGATTTGCTGAAATAAACGGGAACTGTTGCCTCCGCCTAATATAACATTAAGCAGCTCGGCCCGGTATCTGTCCCGGTGATTTTGTGCCAGGCCTTTGCTGGCTATACATAAATGTACTTGTTCTAAGTCCTTGTTATGACTTAACACCTGACGACTAAACCGGGGCGCCGGCTGGTAAGCGGCCTTGGCGGCTATGCCTTTTGCCGGTGTATAGCAACGCTCCAGCAGTTTGATTAACTCAGCGTGTTTTATATTTCCGGTGGCTGAGATTATTATGTTGTCAGGTTGATAATGTTGTTGGTAAAACTCTCTAATCTGTGATTCAGAAAAATCGGCAACATTCTGAGCGGCGCCTATTATTGACCGCCCCAGTGGATGATCCGGCCATATTGCATTTGACAGCAAAACATGGATATAGTCATCCGGTATATCCTCGATAGTTTTTATCTCCTCCAGAATTACCTGGCGTTCCAACTCCAATTCATGAGGATTAAATTCTGGTCGGAGCACGATATCAGATAATAACTCCACTGTCAATGCCAAATGTTCATCCAATACGCGTGCGTAAAAACAAGTATATTCGTGACTGGTAGAAGCATCTACATTGCCGCCGATTGAATCGATCAGTTGAGCAATTTCTACTGGGCTGCGATTTTTTGTGCCTTTAAATAACAGGTGTTCTATAAAATGGGAAATACCGTTCTGGGAAGGAGTTTCATGGCGAGAGCCTGTCATCACCCAGAACCCGATAGATACCGATCTAAGATGAGAAATCTCTGCTGTTATTAATGTAGTGCCATTAGCTAAAACTTGCCGGCGATAGAAGCCCTCCATAAATTTTATGACCCGGTAAAAAATCTATCTTAAAAGATCGATTATTTCGCGAAAACCACTCCTTATAAATTAAGCGTTATCGCTTTCCTGAAGGAGCACTTTACGGCTTAAGCGTATTTTACCCTGGGGATCTACCTCGATTACCTTTACTTCAAACTCATCGCCTACCTTCATCTCATCTTCAACCGACCGGACACGGTGATTGGCGATTTGGGAAATATGCAGCAAACCATCGGTATTGGGTATAATTTCTACAAATGCGCCAAAATCCATAATGCGTTTTACCTTACCCATGTATATCTTATTTACTTCAGGATCCTCGGTAATGCGTTCAACCATGGCCACCGCTTTTTTGCCTGCTTCCGTATCGACGGCCGCAATGGTGATTTTACCGTCATCTTCAATATTAACTTCAACCCCGGTTTGCTCAATAATCCCCTTGACCGTTTTACCTCCCGGTCCGATTACATCACGCACTTTTTCCGGTTTAATTTGAACAATAAAGATGCGGGGGGCGTAGGGAGATACGGCGCTTCTCGGTTCTTTCAGCGCTTCCGCCATTTTATCCAGGATATGAAGTCTGCCTTCCCTGGCTTGTTCCAGGGCTTGTTGAATTATCTCCTTGGTGATACCTTTGATTTTTATGTCCATTTGAATGGCGGTAACCCCGTTTTTGGTACCGGCCACCTTAAAATCCATATCCCCGCAGTGATCTTCCAGGCCCATAATATCGCTTAAAATGATAAAATTGTCATCCTCTGAAATAAGTCCCATGGCAATACCGGCTACCGCATCTTTAACCGGAACCCCGGCATCCATTAGTGAAAGGGATGCGCCGCACACACTGGCCATAGACGAAGAACCGTTGGACTCCAGAATATCGGACACGATGCGAATGGTATAAGGAAAATCATCATTCTCAGGCAGTATTGGCTCAATGGCCTTCTCCGCCAGACTACCATGACCTATTTCCCGGCGTCCGGGAGACCTCATGAATTTCACCTCACCCACGCTGAAGGGAGGGAAATTGTAATGCAGCATAAACTTTTTAAAAAATTCTCCCGACAAATTGTCTATTCTTTGTTCATCAGACCTGGTGCCCAGGGTAGTGATTGCCAGCGCCTGGGTTTCCCCGCGGGTAAACAAGGCTGAACCATGAGTACGGGGCAGTACGCCGGTCCTGGAACTAATGGGTCTTATCTGATCAAAGGTACGGCCATCGGAGCGTATACCCTGATGTACAGTAATCTGACGAAATTCTTCTTTCTCTATTTTATGCAAGAGTTCTTTAAGCTGGGCGGCAAGTACCTCATCTTCATTAGCAAATTGAGTGAGGAGTTGCTCCTTTAGCGCTTCCATCTTTTCCTGGCGTGATAGTTTTTCAGGAGTGCTGAGGATTTCCCTGATGTTATCAGTCGCCGCCGCCCTTATTTGAGCTTCAATATCTGTGGTAAGCGGGCCGCTGTCCGCGACTGCCACTTCCATGTCGGCCTGGCCGCATAACTGCTGCAATTCTTTTTGTATCTCTATGGTTTTTATTATCTTTTCATGGGCGAAGAACAAGGCTTCCAATAATCGGGCTTCCGGCACTTCTTTAGCCTGCCCCTCCACCATTACAATGGCGTCCCGGCTGCCGGCCACTATTATGTTTATCGGGCTATCCTCTGATTGAGCTTGAGTCGGGTTGAGCACAAGTTCACCGTTTACCTCCCCCACCCGTACACCGCCGATTGGGCCTATAAAGGGAATGGGTGATATAGTCAGCGCCGCTGAGGCGCCGATCAGCGCCAGCGTATCGGGATCGTTTTCCTGGTCGGCCGATAATACCAGCGCAATAATCTGGGTTTCATAGGCAAAATTATCGGGAAACAGCGGTCTTATGGTTCTATCTATCAGCCGGGAGGTCAGGGTTTCTTTTTCCCCGGGCCGACCTTCGCGTTTAAAAAATCCGCCGGGAATCTTACCGGCCGCATAATGTTTTTCAATATAATCAACCGTTAACGGTAGAAAATTCAACCCTTCTCTGGCGGTTTTCGATACCACGGCGGTTACCAATACCACCGTACCGCCACACTGGACCACTACGGCCCCATCCGCTTGCCTGGCCATTTCGCCACTACTTATTCTAATATTGCGGCCATCAAGCTGTAAATCTAATTCATGTAACATAAAATAACTTCCTCTCTTAACCTCTGGTTGTTTATTGCCAGCTTATGCTGGCAGACGGCACCGTTTATTTGCGGATGCCTAATCTCTTAATCAAACCCTGATATCTTTTGGGGTCTTTGCTCTTGACGTAGTCCAATAGCCGGCGACGCTGCCCGACCAGCTTCAATAACCCACGTCGGGAATGATGATCTTTGGCGTGTACCTTAAAATGTTCGGTAAGGTAGTTAATGCGCTCACTCAATAAGGCGATTTGTACCTCTGGTGAACCGGTATCGTTATCGTGCAATCTGAAATTATCGATCAGAGTGCTCTTGGTTTCCTTAGTAAAGGCCATAGTACTTCTCCTGCCGTGACGGATTAAAGATTAATTTATACACTTTATTTGCGATTTATTATAATACCATAAGGCAATGCTTTTGTAAAGCTCGAATTACGGTTCGCTAACGGTTATTTTTGAGGGCTATAATATAGTGAGTATGGGTAAATAAGTTCAACAACTTGGCCGGCAAACGCCGCATCACTTTGTAGGTTAGACTGTTATCCGGGGATTCCGACAGGGGGACAATCTTAAAATGATCATCGAAGGCTTGCCGGAGCAAAAGCCGCAGCTCATTATAACTCAAAGGTTTAATATCATCATAAGGTAGTTTTCTTAACCACAGCGAGAGCTTATGAGCCAGGTTTTTGGGAAGAAAGCCTATTAGCCGCAGCTCAATATGCGGTTCGGGGGTAAACAGGTTATAGCGGTTGATCGAATCACCGGTAAAGCAACCCCCGGGTTGTAATACCCTCTTTATTTCTTTCAACGTCCGGGCTTGATCATCGACATGCTCTAATACGGCTTGGGAATTAATCAGCTCGAAATAGTCCCCGGAAAAGGGTAGGGCGCTGGCAGTAGCGCTTAAGAACTGAATATTGGAGATATCGTTTTCCTGGCAATATTTCTTGGCCAGTATCAGCGAAGCCATATCTACATCCAGGGCGAAAATCTCATCGAACAGGTCTACGGCGGTAACCGCCCAGGGGCCTCGACCGCAACCGATATCCAGACAGCGTCCACCTCTTAATCGATAGCCCGCTTTATTAATTAAAAATTGGGTAATTTCCAACTGCAACTTTCCTGGTTTCACGATTGTTTCTTTAGTGTAATTAGCCAGGTATTGCCGCTTATCTTCTTCATTCAGCTCAGCAAAGCGTTGGTGTCGCCGCAATTCACAAGGCAAGACATTTTTCTTGGGTATACTGTCCATATATTCCATAAGCTCGATAAAGCTTGCCTGGGAATATTTCTGTTCAAACTCCTCCAGTAGTTTCCACTCTCCGGGATACAATTCCTGCTGCTTGAAATTGGGTATGCCTACATACTGCCGATAGTCTATCCGGCATGGTTCGCAGGTATAGTATGCCTGTCGGATATTTAATGCTTGCTTGCAGTTAGGGCAACAAAATTCAGTCATTTTAACACAGGTATCAATAATAAACCATGCTGGTTTTTTTTAGTTCCCGGGTAGAGAAAAGCAGCCGGAAATCCTTAATACCGGTGGCCTGGGATATGCCGGCGGCCACCTGTTCACACTGCTTACGGCTGGTAGCGTGTATCATGGTGTATAGATTATAAGGCCAGGCAGCAGAAACAGGGCGTTCATAGCAGTGGCTTACCTCCGGGTAGGATACCATAATTTCAGCTACCCGGGCCACCTCTTCCTCAGGCACCCGCCAGACCCCCATACCGTTGGCCACAAAACCGAGTCGCTGGTGAGCCAGCATAGCCCCCAGGCGGCGGATAACACCTTCTTTAACGTACTTGCTGACCAAGGCTAAAACTTCATCTTCAGTGCTGCCTATCCGCTGTGCAATCTCACGGAAAGGGTGAGGGGATAGAGGTAAATCCCCTTGCAGTTCTTTGATTATCTTTTGCTTCATGTTCATTGTATAAGAGACTATCTAATTGAAATTGCCCGAATATAAGCTTAGGGCGTACTATAATCCCAGATACCTGCTTTGTCAAGCTTTTAGTTGTTCTGATTGACACAGGCAAGCCGGCTACATATAATAACCAATATAAAAAAATAATGCTCAACCGGATTATCCGGGTTATATAGGGAATATATATGAGTCAAGCCTATAAAAAATTGCTGCTGGAAGCTTATCGATTAATGCTTGGCGTCTTCGGGCCGCTTAACTGGTGGCCGGGCGACAG
>JAJRUS010000018.1 GCA_024277675.1 bacterium
AGTGCTAATAAAGCTGGAATTACTGCTTATAGCTATTTTTAAGCCCGGCATAGCGGCTAAATCTTATAATTAAATCTTTTGTGGGTTATAGGCTAAATTCTCATCACCCCATCACAAGTACTTTGGGCAACAGCCCGTTGAGACCAGACCACATGTTACATTTAGACATCGCCAGACGAAAGGGGCGGAAACAGATAAGCCAAACCTACAGGTGAACTGACCAGCCTTTTACTCTACCCGGAATTAGGTGTTGGGTTAAGGAGTTATTCCCAATGCTCTATGGAAAGCAGGGTGGATTACAACGCTTGTATCCCCAGATATTTCTGCAGCTGATACACTTCGGCCAAGTTCATCAACCCATGATTCAGATTCGTAAGTGTTTAATTTTAATCCAATTAAACCAATACGATAAAAAATTTGCATGATAATATTTTTAAACCCATGTGCAGTTAATACAGCATCAGCAACTTTATGAGCATATTCCTGCAATAAACCCCGGCCACCTGGATTATCTATAGCAATATCTAAACATAATTCCTCAACATCTTTATTTTCTATAGATGAGATTTTGAATGACCGTGATCTTTTCTTGAGTATGGATGTAAAATCAATAAGCGAAGGATAATCAGCGCTCCATTCATCTCCTAAAGCCCTCAATCTAGACCGTGAATATTCACCTTCAGCCATTCGTAGTTCATTTACTTTTAATTTTGATGAATTTGTAGCAACAGAAATACATGTGTTAAAAAAATCAATTATATCACGAGGACGTTGGGCAATATTATAAATAAAATCAGTAACAAGGATTTTTTTATAGTGTTTTGGCAATAAATCTTTGTGAGTTACTTTTGCTTTTGTATAGCGACGAGAAACAAGAGCATCTATTCTTAAATCCAAAACATCAACAAGTTGAGCTTTTTCCCACTTCAATGGTAAGTAAAGAGATTGATATTTTTCCTCTTGAAACCCTGAATCACGGGTAAGTCGGAAAACACGCTCTATTAAATCTCTTCTAAGGGCTATTATGATTTTAGCATTTTTTACTTGTATAAAATCTTTTGCCGTTAGGATAAGTGCCATTATTAATTTGTATCTGATTTTTTCCTCCTATGATTATGTAATATTGTTTTTGGCGATCCGCTAAAACAGTATCTAATAAATTCATGATCTTATGAAGGTCTTGAACCTGTGCTTTGCTTATAATATCTTGACCACGTGAATGAAGTTCAAGCTTTTGGTCTTCAGTTAGGTTGCTAATTGAGGATAGCCGAGTTTTTGCAATGCCGATTTTAGCGGTTAGCTCAGCATTCAATTTTTCTTCCACCCTACTGGTAATTTCTTTTACACGAAATTCTGTTTCTTGCCAAAATTGTTACCCCCATCTAGTAAGATAAACAATCGCTTCTCTCATTTCTTTATCTTTTTGTGAATTCCCTGAAAACTTAATACGTAAACGATCAAGTAATGATTTATTTTCCTTAGCATCACCATTTTTAAAATGATTACGTAATATTTCAACAACAAAAACATGTCTCCAAAGCAGTTTAAAGAATGAATCTAAATTAACGCCCAACCTTGAGAAATAGTTTAATATCGTAGAATTAGTTACATAAGTGAGGGCAAGATTTTCGGGATTAATGCGTATGACATGACCTTTTTGTGTTTCATGAAGCTTGATTAAAATAGCAGATTTTCCAGTACCGGTACGACCTAAAACTATCGATCTTCTATCATTGATATCTTCTAATAAAGCCAGATCACCTGTATCAACAAAGCATTTTGATAAAAACTCGTCGTCCTGTTCAGCTCCTGCTGCACCGATTTGGTCATTTTTCCTGAACTTAAAAGTACCATTACTCAAGACTTACTCCTATTGGACATGTTGTCCAAGTTAAGCGTCTATTGCTGCTTTTATTTATTTAAGTCAATAATTTCGATTTCAGTAAAGCTTTTGAAATCCTTCTCATTAGCGGTAGCCAAATAGTGAATCTGGTGGGAGAGCATTAAAGCTACCACATTGGCATCATGAATGCGTTTACCGACAATATGGTATTTGGATACCAAGTGCAGAAGCTTCTCCACTATGCCATCATGTTCCGGAAGAATTACTAATGTTTCCAGGAAATCACTAATGCAATTTACTGCTTCTGCTATGGAAAAAGGCTTTTCTGATGTGAGGGGGTGGGTAACAACGAGTAAAAACTCCCTCACGATTTGAGGAGATATGGCAAGATAATCAAATTTGTCATATAGGCCGGTTAATAGTTGCCTTGACTTATGACATAGGTCTAAATTGACGCCGCTACTGTATACCAGAAGGTTGGTATCAACGAAACATCCGTTACCTTCCGTTTTCATGATAAATCTCTTCCCGCCTCATCCAACCACCCCGCCATGCTCCAAAATCATGGTCTAAAAAAGAAAACGGCCTTTTTCCCTTACTTAGCCTTTCTTCAAACTGAACAAAAACCTCAACTTCCTGGCCTCGCCTCACCCCTTTAATGGCCTGTTTGGTTTCAATATGTTTATCATCTTGAAAAATAGCTTTAACCATTCTTATAGCCATTGCTTACCTCTTCATATAAATTACCTTTATATACAAATACTACCGCTTTTAGCTCAATATGTCAAAACAAATCGGATAATGGGTAGTTCCGGGGACACCAGGGTAATTCCGGGGACACCATACTTAATTATTGCCGTAATAGCACATAATATTTGTTTAAGTTTCGTACCTCAACCCAACCTACCCACTACCGCTAACAATTAACAAAACCGGGCTTTGTCCGGCCACCGCAGGTTAATTGCCCTACCGCAGGTGGTGGGGGTTTCAATTTGACTCCTGTTGTGTTATAATTTATCTGATTAAATAACACATCGGGAGAGGTCGGCATTATGAAGGTCAGTTATAACTGGTTAGCTGAATGGGTCAAGTTAGATATATCGCCGCAGGAGTTAGCCGATAAGCTTACTATGTCCGGCCTGGAGATTGAGGAGGTCGAATCCATCAGCCGGGCTGGAGTTAACGACACCATTCTGGATGTAGCGGTTACCGCTAACCGCGGGGATTGCCTGGGGATGCTGGGTATGGCCCGCGAGGTGGGCCTGTTAACCAACTCCAAGGTACAATTACCCCGAATTTCGCTTACCGAGACCGGCCCTGATATAACCGAATTATTCAAGGTGAAAATAGAGGATGCTGCCGCCTGCCCCCGCTATACCGCCCGCCTGCTGCGCAATGTAAAAATAGGCCCTTCCCCCAAATGGCTGGTGGATAAGCTTAATGCATTAGGACTGCGTTCCATCAACAATGTGGTGGATGTCACCAATTATGTGTTGCTGGAATGGGGTCAGCCGCTGCACGCCTTCGATCTCGATCTGCTTGCAGAAAACCGCATAATCGTGCGCCGGGCAACCCAAAACGAATCGTTTACTACCTTAGACGGGCTAAGCCGTAAGCTGGATACTGATATGTTATTGATTGCAGATAGCGAAAAAGCGGTGGCTTTAGCCGGGGTCATGGGGGGTGAAAATACCGAAGTAACCGACACTACCCAGAATATTCTACTGGAATGCGCTTATTTTAATCCCGGTAGTATCCGCCGCACTTCACGCCAGTTGGGGTTAAGTACCGATTCTTCATATCGTTTTGAGCGGGGAGTGGATATATCCGCCCTGCCCCAGGCCATTGACCGGGCGGCTCAATTGATACAGCAATTAGCCGGGGCTGAGATTGCCAGGGGCCTGATTGATGAATATCCAAACCCCATACCCGCCGCTAAGGTCCAACTCCGCTTTGAGCGGGTAAACCGGGTTCTGGGAACTAAGCTGTCCAGCTCACAGATTATAAATATCATAAACCGGCTGGAGTTTACGGTATTAAAACAACAAGCGCAGGCGCTACAGCTTGAAATACCCGGCTATCGCTCCGACATCACCAGGGAAATAGATGTCATTGAGGAAATTGCCCGTATTTACGGCTACCATAATATTACTCAAACCACGCCTAAAGGCTGTATAGGCAATAATCCGATTAATCGGTTACATGAGTTGGAAAACCGCGCCAGTGACATCTTGATAGGCTGTGGTTTCTGGGAAGCCATTAATTTTAGCTTTACAAATGAAAAAGTTTATTATAAAATAAATATGGCAAGTAAGGGGCTTAAACTTAAAAATCCCTTGAATCAGGAACAGCAGTTATTGCGGACCAGTCTGACACCCAGCCTGCTGGAAAACCTGAGTACAAACATCAAATATCAGCAGCCTGATGTTTGTATCTTTGAACTAAGTTCAGTATATGAATCGGCCGGGCTGGATAAATCCCGAACTGATTCAGTACAAGAGCGGCAGTTGATCGCCGGAGCCATGACGGGTAAGCGCCAGAATTCTTTCTGGGGTGAACATCAGTTGGAAATTGGTTTTTATGATCTTAAGGGGGTAGTAGAAACCCTGCTGGCTGGTTTTGGAATAGCGGGAGTGAGGTTTTCTCCGCATCGAATTTCGTTCCTGCAACCAGGGGTGCAGGTGCAGGTAGCTGGAGAATATTTGGGTTTTCTCGGACAATTGGATAAAGATATCGGGGCTGAATTAGATTTAGGGCAAGCGGTGTTTTTGTTTGAATTGGATTTCATGAGCCTGGTTAAACATATACCCGCTAAAAAGGTCTTTGAGCCACTTTGTCGCTATCCAGCCATAGTACGGGATATGGCCTTAGTAATTTCCGATGATGTTTCTGCCCGGCAAGTAGAAGATGTTATTTGGGAAAGCTGCCAGCCATGCTTAAGAGAAATCCGATTATTTGATGTATACCGGGGAGAGCCGCTGGATGAGGGATATAAGAGCTTGGGCTTCTCACTTACTTATCAATCTAACGAGAGAACCTTGACCGAAGAAGAAGTAAATTTAAGCTGTGAACAGGTAGTGGCGGAATTAAGGCAGAAAATAGGCGCTACATTGAGGAGATAATGTTGGCTGACCAAAATATTGTAATAGAAAAATGGGACGCCCTTGAAGAGCGCATAACCCGGTTGGTAGACACTGCAAAGAGCTTAAAAGAGAAAAACTCGCACTTGTTAAATGAGTTAAATCAGCAAACACTGGAGTTACAAGCTAAAGCGGAGCTGCTTGATCAATTGCAGCAACAAAATCAGCAATTTGCCCAAGTAAAAGATGAACATGACCGCTTCCTGCAGGAACGAGAGGAAGTTTGCCGGCGGCTGGAGGGCATGCTGAGTGAACTCGAGCAGGTTCATATTGAAACTGCTTGATTATTATATATACACCTAGGGAGGAGGATTTTAATTTAAACGCGTTGGGATTATTGGAGCGGAATCAGGATAGCAGGATAGACAATCTTCAATGCTTCGATTCAGAGGATATACCAGGGGTTGAAAAAGCAAACAGAAGTTGAAATATTTGGAAAACGCTATACGGTTAAAAGCGACTTGCACTCTCAAGATATGCTCAAAATTGCCAAATATGTGGATGATAAGATGCAGCTTTTTAAAAAAAGCTCGTCTATTGCTTCAACTTCTGCAATAGCTGTTTTAGCAGCACTAAACATTACCGAAGAGTTTTTTCAGCTTCGTCTCCAGAAAGAAGCGATAGAAGGTGTGGTTGAACAAAGGAGTTCCAAGTTAATTGAGCTATTAGAGGAAGGTATACATTAGCTGAATCAATATCAGTTAATTATGCACAACCTATTTCAATTATGGTTTATGATGCTGGCTGACTGGTGGTGAGCAAAGCCGGAGCTAAACCAAAAAGGCCTGAATGGGAAAGCAAGAAGGCTTAATAATGTGCCTGGCAGTGTGGATTATAAGCAATAAAGTACCCCTGCCATGTTGGTGATGTAGTGAGTTATTTTGTTCCAACACATACAGAAAAGGAGCCCAACTTTAGATGTAGCAGTCATGCCTCTAAGAAACACGCCTTTTAGGCACCGGAGGATTTCTAACACATTTAAGAGGGTGCCTGCCTGAATAAAATCAGGTTCAAAAGCTTCTGCACACCGCATAGAGTGGGGGTTTTTCCTTTTGCTTTTCCCCAAAGCTGATAGCTCTGAACCAGAGAAGTTCAGCCGTCGATTTTCTATTCCGGGGGGAAATTAAAACTTAATAAATTAAGTTTTTTTCCTTCTTTCATTAGCCCGCCCTTTTTTTAATCCTATATATCTTTTAACTGATTTTTTAAATATCCGTGGTTATAAAAGCTGTTGTTCAAAGGGAAAAGAAGCTCATCAGGCAACGCATGATCCGGTTGCGTAATGAGCTTTCGCCCCAAGAGCTGAGAGATAAAAGTATTCTTATTGAGCATAACCTGTTTGGAATCCTGCAATTCCAACAGGCGCTGACGGCAATGTTTTATCTCTCGTATAGAAATGAAGTCTATACCCAACTCATGATTCGGCAAGCTATGCGGGCAGGCAAAAGAGTTGGGGTACCGGTAGTATGTAAAGATAAAAAACAACTATTGATCTGTGAACTGCATGACCTGGATAACGAACTTCATCGGGGCAGCTTCGGTATTTTAGAGCCAAAACCACCATTTATACACCCGCTGGAGTTAGCGGAAATTGAGGTGGTAATCCTACCAGGGGTGGCTTTTGATGAGTTGGGCCATCGGTTAGGCTATGGTGGGGGATATTATGACAGGCTACTTAAGCAGGCTGATAATCAACTGCTGATTGGCCTGGCATATGAATCTCAAATAGCATCAGCAATACCTACCTTGTCCCACGATGTCAGAGTAGATATGGTGGTAACCGAACAACGGGTCATTCATGGCACAGATTAGTACAATTGAGTTAAGAACTCCTTAGAAAGGGGGTGGCCAATATTAGCAACGAAATTTTCTATCTTATATTGTTATTTTTTGTAAGTTTAGTTTGCCTATATATCGGTTATTTAATCAGAAAACGCCTGGCGGAAAGCAAGGTGCTGAATGCTGAAGGATTGGCACAGAAAATTCTGGCGGAAGCAGTAAAAGAGGCCGAAACCAAACGTCGGGAGGTGGTACTGGAGGCCAAAGATGCCTTATACCAAAACCGAGCGGATTTTGAGAAGGAAACCCGTGACCGACGCCAGGAACTTCAGAATTTAGAAAAGCGATTATTGTCCAGGGAGGAGAATTTGGAACGACGCCTGGACTTGCTGGAAAATAAAGAAAGCAAGCTTATTTCACGGGACAAACAGCTTACTCAACGTGAAAAGGTCGTCCAGGAAAACGAGGCCAATTATGCACATCTGATCGAAGAAGAAAAGCGACAACTGGAGAAGATCTCCGGCATGAGTTCCGACGATGCCTGCAAGTTATTGATTTCCGAACTTGAGGGCAAAGCCCAACACGATGCAGCTAAACTGATAAAGCAAATTGAAGATGAAGCCAGAGAAAAAGCAGAGAGAAAAGCCAAGGAAATTATCAGCCTATCAATTCAAAGGTGCGCCAGCGAATATGTAGCGGAAAACACCGTGTCCGTGGTAGATCTACCTAACAATGAGATGAAAGGCCGCATAATCGGCCGGGAAGGACGAAATATCCGGGCGTTGGAAATGGCTACCGGGGTTGATCTGATTATTGATGATACTCCGGAAGCGGTAATATTGTCGGTTTTCGATCCAGTGAGGCGGGCGGTTGCCAAAAAGGCCCTGGAAAAACTGATTCAAGACGGCAGAATCCATCCGGCCCGGATAGAAGAAGTAGTAGCTAAAAGCAAAAAGGAAATAGACACCAGTATCAGGTAAGCAGGAGAACAAGCTGCGTTTGATTTAGGTGTCCACGGATTGCATCCGGAAGTAATAAAACTAATCGGCAGGTTGAAATATCGTACCAGTTATGCCCAGAACGTACTGCAACATTCCAAGGAGGTAGCTTATATTACCGGAATAATGGCGGCCGAACTGGGGATCAGCGTTCAGCAAGCCAAACGGGCTGGATTATTACACGATATCGGCAAAGCAGTTGACCATGATGTTGAGGGATCTCACGCCCAAATCGGGGCTGACCTGGCTAAAAAATATAACGAGTCGCCGGTTATCATAAATTCAATCGCCGCCCACCATGAAACCGAAGAGGTTGAATATATTGAGGCGTTTCTGGTTCAGGCGGCCGATGCCTTATCGGCGGCGCGACCGGGAGCCAGGCGAGAAAGTCTGGACTCATATGTGAAGCGGCTGGAACAACTGGAAAACATCGCTAAATCATTTCCGGGAGTGGAAAACACTTATGCTTTACAAGCCGGCAGAGAATTACGAATTATGGTAGAACAAAATAAAGTTTCTGATGAAACTGCCGCCAATATAGCTCGTGAAATTGCCGCCAAGATACAAAATGACGTGAAATACCCCGGCCAGATCAAGGTTACTGTAATAAGAGAAATCCGCTGCGTGGAATATGCCAAGTAGTTTGTTGGGAGTTTAAGTGAATATAATTTTTATCGGAGATATTGTAGGCAAGTGTGGCCGTCAACTAATTTTCGAACACTTACCGGACTTGATAAATCAGTACCAGGTCGATTTATGTATTGCTAATGTGGAAAATGTAGCCGGGGGACTTGGCATTACCCCTGCTATTGCCCGTCAGCTACTGGATTCCGGCATTCAGGTTTTAACCTCGGGCAATCATGTCTGGGACAAGCGGGAAGTAGAGGAATACATCACTCAAGAAAGAAGATTGTTGCGACCGGCTAATTATCCGCCAGGAACCCCCGGATATGGAAGTACCACCATCGACCTGCCATCCGGTGATACAGTGGGTATCCTGAATTTAGCCGGGCGGGTGTTTATGCAGAGTCTGGATTGCCCATTCAGGGTCGGTATGGCTGAACTTGAAAAATTGATGCCCCAGGCTTCGGTAATTATAGTGGATTTCCATGCCGAGGCTACTTCTGAAAAGGTGGCTATGGGTTGGTATCTGGATGGAAAAGTAAGCGCCATTATCGGCACTCATACTCATATACCAACCGCCGATGAGCACATCCTGCCTCAAGGCTCGGCTTACATCACCGATGTGGGTATGACCGGAGCCTATGATTCGGTAATCGGCATAAAGAAAGAGTTGGTGCTTAAGCGATTTCTTTATCAACTTCCGGTGCGTTTTGAAGCCGCCAAAAAAGACCCTCGCTTATGTGGAATATTTTTAGAGGTTGATGCGAAAACAGGCCGGACAATGTCAGTGGAACGCATTCAAATCAAATCACAAAAACAATGAACCTCACCTCACCCCCCAAGATATACAGTATAACGGAACTAACTTCAAATATTCGGCAGAAACTAGAGCGAAATTTTGATAACATCTGGGTTGAGGGGGAGGTGTCCAACCTGAAAACGCCCCCGTCCGGACATATCTACTTTACCCTGAAGGATAAATCCAGCCAGATCAGGGTTATTATTTTCAAAGGCAGAATTCGGCATTTAAAGTTCCGGCTACAGGATGGTATGCAGCTTTTGGCCAAGGGCAACATTACGGTTTATGAAAAACGGGGCGAGTATCAACTGCTGGCCGAATATGCGGAACCTAAGGGAATCGGCGCCCTGCAAATAGCCTTTGAGCAGTTAAAACGCCGGCTGGCCGCAGAAGGCCTTTTTGATGAAGCACATAAAAAGCCATTACCAGCCCTGCCCGGCTGCATCGGTCTGGTCACTTCTCCTACCGGGGCGGCTATCCGTGACATATTGCAGATTATTGACCGCCGCTTTCCCAACGTCAGGATAATCATTAATCCGGTGCGCGTACAGGGAGCCGGCGGCGCCCAGGAGATTGCCCGGGCCATCGCCGAACTGAATGAATTACCAGAAGTCGATATTTTGATTGTGGGCCGCGGCGGAGGCTCGCTGGAAGATTTGTGGTGCTTTAATGAAGAGCTAGTCGCCAGGGCTATCTATAATTCCAGGTTGCCGGTTATCTCGGCGGTGGGGCATGAGATTGATTATACCATTGCCGATTTTGTGGCTGATCTACGGGCGCCTACTCCCTCAGCGGCGGCTGAACTGGTAGTGGCCAACAAAGAAGCCTTGACTGACAGGCTGCGTTCACTAACCATACGCCTTACTCAAGGGATTAGTCGCCGGCTGGAAAACTATAAGAACCGGCATCAATTCATATTACAAAGCAACGCATTCGCTGATCCGGGACAAAGCATAAGAGAATATCAGCAACAATTGGATGAGCTGGTATTATCCATGCGCAAAGATATGGCTTATATGTTTCAGCAGACAAAACAACAGCTAAATTATCTGGAACAAAGATTAAAAGCATCCCACCCGGCCCAGCAAATTGAAAATTTCAGCCGGCAACTCTCGCAAACCAGCAAAAAGCTGCGGTTAGTATATACCTATTTTATAGAAAATCGCCGGGCTAAACTCCAGGCCAAAATGGGAAGCCTGGATGCTTTGAGTCCCTTGGCCATCCTTAAGCGCGGTTACAGCATTTGTCGCCGCTTACCAGACTTGGAGGTACTGACTCAGGCTGACAAAGCCACATTAAAAGAACAGGTAGCGGTTAAACTTTACCGGGGTAGCTTGATTTGCCGGGTGGAAGATATTGATGAGGAGTAATATACTATGTCAAAATTAGATTTTGAGCAAGCCATGAAAAGGTTGGAAGCCATAGTTGGAAATCTGGAGGAGGGCAACCTTACTTTAGCGGATTCATTGAAAATATTTGAAGAAGGGGTTAAGCTTTCCCAACTGTGTGCTCAAAAATTAGAAGAAGCTGAAAAGAAGGTAGAAATTCTGCTTACCGGAGAAAACGGCAAGAAAAAAACCAAACCCTTCGAGCTAAACCAACAAGTCGAGCTGAACCAACAAGGATTATTCAACAACGACAAAACCGACCAGGATTCAACAACTTGAGGCTTATGAGAAAGAAGCTAAAACGGGGTGCCCGGGGTAGGTGATCCAACGGCGGCGCCGTGACAAGCCAAACACATAGTAAACCCATCTAATCGAAGCCGTTTGACACCATCGGCGCCTTTCTGACTTAATGAATTCTTTAACACTCCTCGTTGATGGGGATTATGGCATGAATTACAAACAACCCGTTTGGCCCCTTGGGCATCAATTCCTAAAGGGATAATAACCCCTACCCTTCTTTTTGAGTATTCAATCTGGTTTATTATATTAGCCGGCGGTAAATTACCATAGTGAGTAACCCGAATGGGATGAAAACGAGTTTTACCCATGTGACAGTTCAGACATTGATGCTGGCTTTTTCGCCTTAACTTCCACTCAGATTTGTCTACTGCATTTACATCCGGCACCTCAAGATGGCAAAACAAACACAGTTCCTCGTTTATTTCCCCTCTTTCATTTAGCTGGTTTTTATGGGGACTCCATTGCAGGAGCTGTCCTTTTTTATGACACTCAAAGCATAAAATATACCTATTCTGGCTGTATCTCACATCAGCCGTCTCTGATTTATTCCACTCGAATGTAAGCTGAGTCTTAAAATCATATCTTCTTAAAAACATCGGGTTCTTCTCTTTTTCCGACAAGTCGTCTTTTTCCTGAACCCTTGGATCATGACAGGTAACACAAGTGAGCTTCCCATCCTGTAGCAGGAAATCAGCCGAGGGTTTTTTAAAATATTTATTCTCCGGCACCGCTACCCCTACTAAATGTTCAGACGCCTTAGCTACGGCAGTATCATGACAACGGTTACATTGCTTAATAAAGTCACCATTAAATTTAAAAGTAACCGGTCTGCCCGCTTTCGGTTTATCCTCATGACACTCGGTGCAGTGTTTTCCTGTCCAGTGAGGATTGATTTTACCCTCCAACTCAGGATCAGGAACCCTCTTTAGCTCTTCAAAAATTCCAGGCTGTGCCCAACTCGAAGCACAACAGGCTAACAACAAACATATACTTACTATAACCGTTTTTAGATTTGTACAAATCATATCACAAATTCAAAAATAAACCCGCACTAAACAGTTGCGGGCCATTATTATTTAATGCAAATTTTAATAAATACACGGGGCCAAAATATGCCTTAAGGGAACCTTGAAAAACTGTCTTTTCGCCCAAGCCCTGCGTTATGCTCAAAATTTAATCCTCGTAATATCAACTATATACCTGTGGTTAAATTTTCCGCATACCCTGATCTTAAGCGAAAATTGAAAAAGGGGACAGGCCCCCTTTTTCAAGGCGCCTTTAATATATTTATTCACCGAATTTTTTAAAGGCTGTCTCAAGCCGCTCTTTAAGTAAGGGCTGATATGGATCTAATTCCAAAGACTTCTGCCATTGAGCCAAAGCGGCGTCCTGTAAACCCTGATAATAGTAGACTGTACCCAGATTAGCATAAGCGGCTGCATCTTTAGGGGCTTTATCAATTGCTTTGTTAAAGGCTGCCTTGGCATCCTCGTAGCGCCCCATTTCTTTATAAGCATTCCCTAAAACATTCAAACCCTCAATGTCATTTGGTTTTAACTTAACGTATTGTTGATACCGTTTTATTCCATCATTGTTCATGCCTAGCTTAAAATAGGCATTACCCAGGCTTAAGTATGCTTGCGCATATTTTGGATTAATCTTCAATGCTTTTTTAAATTCTTTCACTGCCTCTCTAAGCCATTTGGTATTTTTCTTACCAAAGGTTTTAGCGGTTACTTTATTAATATAGGCATCACCTAGGTTATTGTGTAAGCGTGCATTGCTTGGATTTTTCTTGATCCCTTTAATATATTTCCTCATAGCGCTGTTATACAAGCCCTTGTCATCCAAAATACGGCCATCTATATTATATTGACCGGCTTCAATATCTTGAGGAGTTAAATTAACGGTTTTCCTCCATTGCTTTAATGCTTTCTCTTTCTGCCCTTGATCATAATAGGCCCAGCCCAGACTATCAAAGGCCCTTACATTACCGGGGTCTACAGCCAACATTTTTCGCGCAGTACTGATGACTTTAGAATAATTCTTCTTTTTGCGATAAGCCTTTGCCAGATTATGATAGGCATCAAGATTGGAGGGATTTACTTTGATTTCCTTTTCATAGTGATCTATTGCAGTAGTGAGATCCCCCGCATCATCATAAATCCAACCCAGATTATAATGCACAAAGGGCAATTTCGGATCCAGCGACAGCGCTTCTTCATATGCTCGAATTGCACCTACTGAATTCCCCTTTAAGTCATATATATAGCCGATTAAAAACCTGTAAACCGCATTATTAGGTTCTTTTATAGCCAAGGTATTATATTCCGACATCACATCATCCAGCTTTTTCAGCTTATTATAACACCTGACCAGATACCTGTGAGCCGCTATATCATTTTTATCGCTTTTGATCTCTTTACGCAACAGGCTTATTGCCTTTTGAAATTGGTTTTTCCGGTAAAGATTTTCTACCTGCTTAATGTTCGCACTTTGAGCAAACGAGGACATAACAGCCACCAGGCATAAGCATATTGCCACAACTAAAGTCTTCTTATTTCGCATGAAAGATATCCTCCATTAATTTTTTTTAAAACCCTTTATTTATCATTAAACATGGCGGTTAAACCCTATTCCAGTTTTTGAATCTTATACCAGACACCATCCTCACATACCCAATCTTCCCAATAAATAAATTCCTCTTCCATTTTATTAGTATAACCCGTGGTTTTGGTTTTCACGTTTTCAACGCTGGATATCTTCTGACTTACTTTACCATAAATCAAGTGCTTATTGTTTTTAGGCGGCATTACTATAACATCCATTACGTCTACCTTCATAAAGCCATCACTTACTCCCTCATAATGGACATAATCCTTATACTCCCAAAGCTCCACTCTTCGTCTATATTTCTTATTCAACATCTTATACATTGTTTTAAAATCAAGCTTCACATAAGCCTCACCAAATTTTTCAGCCGCCTTTCTTAAACTACCCTGTAATTTCGCCAACTCTTTTTTCGACAACTCAGCCTGTGCTGTACTTACAAGTAGTAACAGGCAAAAGACCATCAGACCAACTATTTTAAAATTTCTTTTGATCATTCCCGCCGTTTCCTGAATAAATCCTCAATACTTCTTTTACTCCAATTATGCTGCCATAACAATCCCAAAAGACACCCCATGCGCTCAGGCCAACAGCATTAAGTGAATTTCTCTCTACTATATTGCATTATACATACAGCGCCATTCAGCAATAGCTTAATCCTTACAGCTTCTAATTGTCTAAGCCGGAAAAGCTTAAATCTTCCAAGTAGCATGTCAAGTTTATAAAGTAGGTTCCAGGAGCCTGTCGGACTTTGGAGTTCGTAGCGAGAATATCTTCGTCCGGCCCTCTTTACAGATACCCCCGCTCCCGTACAGACCCCTCGCTCCCGCTCAGAGTGACGACTTACGACAACTTAAGCGTGACATGAACCCTAGTATGCCATCAACATATCTTAAGCCAGCTTCAATTTCTCCAGGCTAACGCTCAATAAGCCTTCAGTATATTCTATATTATGAGCCCCCTTGCTGCCGTCATACCATACCATTTTGTAATTCTGATATGCATCATAAAATTGTTCTTCAGCGCCAGATACATCGCGACCTTGTTTACGTGCACCAGCTATATCACTCTCTACCTTGGCCAACAAAGGCTCTAATTCTGCTAGCGCCTTTTTTGTTTCTGTCTGCCACTCAGCCAAGGTATCTGCCATATCCTCATCGTCGTGGCAATCTACACAAATTTGAGCGTTCATTTTCCAGTTATTTTCTTCCAGGTGACAATCCGTGCATTCAGCATTATCCGGATACATATAGCTGTCTGCCTGGTCTACCCCCACTCCATTAAGACCCAAATTCATATTCTTTTGATTTTTATGGCAAAACAAACAATCTCGTGGGGCCCGCTGATCATTATGACAGCGGAAACAGACGATCATGCGCGGCCATACTACCCCTTCAGGTCCCTTCCGGCCACTACGCTCATAATGGTCCTCTTTTAATTCTTTGGAACCATGGACTATCTCCTGATGACAATCAATACAGGCAATACCTCTATCCAGATGGAAAGCGTGCGGAATCTTAATTCCCCCCAACGGTCTTCGGCCGCCTATATTGGGTTTTTCCCGGCGGTATTCCTGGTCAGTGTATTTAAACAACGCATCTTCAACTATAAAATCAGCCACATTTTTAGCCGACCTTCTGCCGCGATTTCCCCTGGATGAGTGGCAGTTTTTACAATTTTCCGCCACAATATTCCATAGGAAACCATAGCGATGCATTTGAATCCGCCACCGGCCATCCTCATCGGCAAAATTACTGGGTTTAGCGCCAAGATCCTTCTTCGGATAATGTATATATTGAGGCAATAACGCATCATCCATCAACTCTTCTTCCTCTAACTGCTCTTCACTTATATACTTCAAGTGTTCCGGATTACCAAAATGTTCTTCCTCGTCAATCGCACGGGCCATATCCCCGGTAAATGTATTTCTTAAATCATTCATAGCATAAATCTTATTTATCATATAATTGATTGCACCCTCCCTGAAGTGGCAATCCACACATTCAACATCTCGCTTGCCATGACTGGATATCTCCCAATCATCCACCTCAGCAGTCATAGTATGACATACCCCTTTACAAAAAAGCGGGCTGGATGTAAAATGGAGAAGTTGCAGGTTCATATAGCCAAATGCTCCCAATAATAATATCCCAACACCTACTGCCTTTAGCTTATTCCCTTTAACCCAAGAGATTTGTTTCTCAAAAAGAGCCATTTTCTATTATTCCTCCTTCCTAAATTTACGGATTAAAAATCCAGTAAAACCGGTTTATTGTTAATTTAAATGGTTAGCATCTCGAATCTTGCTGTTCATAAAAGGAACAAAGGTTACTTCACCCAAGCTGGCCTTATCTGCTTTATCAAAAATGGTAGCGGCCACAGCATCTTTGTCTGCAACACCCCACCAGTTATTTCTAGCATCTATCTCAGGAGATATATCAACCGGTCTCTGCTGTGACTGCTTCAGATTGTATCCCCCATTACTATATATATTGTTGTTATTAATCTTGGGCGCTGAACCATTTTCACATAGAATTCCAGCCCACCAAGTATCACCCTTACCAAAAATTGTATTATAGGCTATTTCCGGTGAACAGTGATTTACACAGGATATTCCTTTGCCCTCATCACCCATAATCGTATTATAGGTTATTTGCGGTGAAGAGTACTCAGCACAAACTATCCCATCGTCATTGTCTTTAATCAAGTTCTTGCTTATTTTAGGATTGGCCCAATCCCGGCATTTAATCCCTTCACCACTATTTTGAATAATATTGTTGGTTATTTGCGGCGAGGCTTTTTCACAATAGATGCCCGTATTTGCATTCTCAATTTCACAGTACTGAATAGTACAACCATGGCCTTCTATCACCTCATCACTATTATAATCAAAGCTTTCATCTTTAAATTGAATACCATCCCACCTCTCATCCTTATTTAAGGAAGTAAACTTGATATGTTTTTCTGCACTCCCGATTGCGTGAAAATTGCCTCTAATGACAATAGCCGTATATGCCTTAGCCTTAATAACCACTCCTGGTTCAATGGTCAACTTTACATCGGGCATCACTTCTAAATTACGGGAAAGTATATAGGGACTGTCTTCGAGACGCAGAATGGTGTCCTCACTTATTTGACCCCCAATTTCAGTTCCCTTGATCGATTTTTTTTCCGGGGCTACAACTTGTGCCTTACGCCCCCACCGTTTAGGCGTAGCTTCAGGTTCAGCGCTACGTTTCTCTCCTTCACAACCCACCATCAACATCAGTACTGTACAGATTAGAAATATTACTGCCCTTCCCGGCTTATACATAAACTATCTCCCTTTTTTCAAACACTTCGGTTAAGCCCACCCCTATAAAGATGGATTACGCCCCAACCGTTTTAACTTAGGGTATTTTAGAATATGGTCATCTGTAAACCTGCCTCTAACTGCAACTAAAGGCCACCTATTGATATAACCTGGGGGGAGGCCCCACCAACCTATAGCCCGTGACACCTTCTCCACCATTACGAGCTTTGCCCGACACCCTTCAGCCAAGCTTTCATTTACCCACGAACATAGCCCCTGAAACTCCGCCCCGCAGGTTTCCGGAACTCCGCCCCGTGGGTTTTCAGAAAAACCGATTTAACTAAAACCACAAATACCGCCTACCATGCCCATACAAAGCGCTATTCTTAAAATTAATAAATTACCGGTTGAATTTCGAACAGGGCTTTACCCATATTGACAAATAACGGTATTCCAACTGCCAGTAGCACCAAAAGTATTATTACCATAAGAGTCACTGCTCTTTCTCTCCTCACATCACCTTCATCTTTCACATCATTCGGCGGGAAATACATTCTTTCATAATTTACATCCTTAAAAGCCATTCTTCTACCTCCTGATCAAAAAGCGATAAATTCCTTATTTTCCCTATTTCTAATGTGTTTCACTTTTCGGTTGTTCTTTTAGCAGCTCCCCAATCTTGGGTTGATTGTTTTTCAGCATCATTTCAACTTCCTGAAATTTATTTGGTGGAGCCAGTTTAATCCTGCTTTGATAAACATGATAATATTTCATCCGGTAAACTGCATCATAGCTGTGGCAATCAATACAAAGATCATGCAATAAATTAGTCCTTAAGAAGCTGGTATTCACATGGCCCTCTTCATTTTTGCCGCTACCCTTTACCGCCTTTTGGGGATTCCACTGATGGGGATTATGACATGTGGGGCAGGCAAGATCACCCTTCGGCGACAAAATTCCTTTATTGGTATATACTGGAAAGGCCGGTCTAACTCCCAACAACATATCTTTGTTATTCATAAAAGTAACCAGTGTCTTATACACATATTTAAATGGCGTATAGCCAGTCTTGGCCGATGTTTCCACCGCCCTTCTCTGACCTATAACAAAACCATAAGGGTGCAGTCCCCGAGGCGGCTGTTTTGCCTGGGCGGGATTCCCATCCGAATGGCAACTTGTGCAAAATTGAACTGCCCTATCCTGCTCATCTCCCAACGTTTCATTCCACCCTTTAAGATACGGCGGCCCCCATGACCTCGCCCATAAGCGAACATCATTGAAGCCATTATGAACGATATGACAAGCGCTGCACACCCCATCCTCCAGAGTAGTCTTACCCATTAGATTCCTGGCTTTAGGTGCGGTAACCCTGAGATCATGATCAGTTCCAGCCACCAATACCTTTTGACTGTGACAATTGGCACATAAATCCGGCTCAGGCAGGTTTTGTCTACGCAAGAAGCTATTATGCTGATCCCCCTCAACGAGTTCACCTGAACCTGGCTTTTTCTCCGAGGCATTCCATTGATGTGGATCATGACAGGTAGCACAAAATACCCGGCCATTATCAGGGTCACGCTTACCTTCAAAAGTAAACAGCGGAAAACTTGTGCTCCCATCAGCCGTCATAATATTAGCATTTATGGGGTGAGAATCGGTACCGAAACTGATCTGCTTCTTATTGGCTATCCTGTCCTTGGCATGACAGCTTCGACAAAGCTTAGAGATAACATCATCACCCTGACCAAATGGCCTTGACCACAGCCTGGCATCATGTAACGTTTTATGTACTTGATGGCAGGCCCCGCATACCCCGCTTTGAGCTACCGTCTGACCAAAATAATTCTTCTCATCCGGCGCGCTTATCCCCAGGTCATGTTTGGTACCCACAATAGTCTCCTTGCCCTTATGACACTGGACACACAAACCATACCCCTTGGTATTGGGAGCCCGCAGAAAGCTGGTCAGTCGGTCACCTTCGGTATTCTTGCCGGGCCCGTAGGCCTTCTTGGTGGCATCCCATTGGTGTGGGTTGTGGCACGAACCGCACAACACCCGGCCTTGAGCTACTTTATGCAAGTTATCATCAAATGTGGGGAAGGGAACCGGCAAATCAGTAGTGGCTCCCAATATATTTTTGCCCACCGGGTGGCTATGTGCACCCGGTTGCTTTTTCTCAGCTGGCCGACCATCTGAGTGACAACTTTTACATAACTCAGACATTCCATCTTTCCCCGGGCCTAGCTCTCTATTCCACAGCCTATACTTATAAACAGCATTGTGGACATTATGGCAGGCAAAACATACCCCTGATTCAGCTACCGTTTCACCCCTGATATTCTTGGCATTAGGGGCCGTAATTGTTAGATCGTGATCCGTACCCTTAATCAATTTTTTATCCACATGGCAACTTTCACATAAGGCAAACTTATAGTTGTTGGCAGCAATCCTCAAGAAACTATTGCTGGTATCGCCTTCAGTCTTCTTGCCCGGGCCTTTCTTTTTCTTGTTGGGATCCCACTGGTGAATATTATGACAAGAGAAACACATTACTTTGCCATTTTTCTGCCGCTTCAGGTCATCGGTGTAGGTGGGCAATGTTGTATTTATATCAGGCCCCAGATTGGTAATTGGAACACCCACCGGATGAGAGTATTCCCCTAATTGTTTCACCTCGGCAATATTACCATTGGAATGACAGGAAAAGCATAATTTCTCTCCCTCGTTTTTACCCAGGCCCAAAGGACGACTCCACAAACGATAGGAGGTGGCATTATGCGGGGTGTGACAATTGCCGCAGATACCGGTTGTCTCCTGCTGGCCCATCAGCCTATGCACTACCTCTTTGGGCAATTTCAGCATCTCATTCTTTCCCTCTCCCAATATCTGAATACAATGTGAGCGGGGATGCTTGTAAGCCATCATTGACAGATCATGGTCGGTAAGCTCAATCAGGCTCTTGTCAAGATGACAGTCATAACAAAGTGGAGAGCCAATATCATTTTTAATACGCAGAAAGCTGGTGGCCGCAGTGCCGGCAGCCTTGGCAATACCCTTATTATCCAGCGAGACAGGATTCCAGCGATGGACATTGTGGCAACTGGCGCAGCTTACCTTCCCTGATTTGCCATCGGTAATCTTTACGCCGCTGGAACTGAACAGAGGCAGCGTAGTATCGCCATCCGCTATTTTTGAATCCTTCAATACCAGATTGTAAGGATGGGTTCTGTTGCGGGGGCCTATTAACTTATCTTTCGCCAGTCCCTCCTTAGCATGGCAACTCAGACAAAGGCGGGCAATGGGATCCTCGTCCTGGGCCGGCTTTCGGGCCCACATTTTAGCCCCTTTTCCATTATGCGGTAAATGACACATCTCACATACCCCGGCCTGTTTGGGGGTTTGACCCTTTATGTTTTTAGCCCCGGGGCGGGTGACCCGCAGATCATGCTTGGTTTTATCTACTTCCTTGTATTTATCATCATGGCACTTAATACAGAGCGACGAAGCCTTATTTTTTTCTACTAATATTTTGGTACCCCGGGGGGCATTATGCATTTTGTGACAAGTGTTGCAGATTATCTTGCCCTGGGCTCCCTTACGCCCGCCTTCTTTTATTATGCTGTCGTTAATTTTGGCATACTTGGGCACTACATTAATCGGATGAGTACGTTTACGCTCAGCATCTTCCCGACTTACAGCATATTTATCAGTATGACAGATTCCACATAACTCGGCATTCCATATCCCTTTAATCAGCAGCTTATAACCACTCTTGGCCCCATGAATTTTATGGCAGCTCTCACATATCACCTGATCGGGAGCTATCCCGATTTTCCCTCCCGACCTTTCCAATTCTTTGGGGATTTTTATGGTAGTTACATTTATCGGATGGTTATTGTATTTTTTACCGTCAATTTTGTTCACATGGCATTGCCGGCAGATGAATGAATTGAGATTATCATGGCGCAGGAAAATCGTCCTCCCCATTTCCTGCCCTTCAGGGTCCTTCCCCCAATCCACCCCATGAGCGCTATGACAAGTACCGCAATAAATCCGGCCGTCCTTGTCTAAAGGGAAGGATTTTGGAACCCTCACGTTTTTAGAGGGTTTGACATATACCGGATGGCTGCCCGGCATCCAGGTCTTATCGCGTGAATCCAACACAGATCCATCATGACAGGTATAACACATCTCTTCTGTACTCACCACACCCTGACGTCCGGAGATAATCACCGCTCCTCTAACAATGGGATCCACGAAGATTTTTTTTCCCGTCATTTTAAAATCATCCATCCAGGCAATATGACATATAGCACATTCTCTTTTAGAAGAGAGCATTTGGGCTATTGCCGTGGAACTAAAAGTTACAACAACTACAATAATAATTAGGAAAACAAATAACTTTGGTTTAACAATCAGCATATACGCTTTTATTTTTAATGTTTATATTCCCGATTTTAAAGTAAGCTATATACGCTAACCTTGTGAGCCAACTCCTCCACTACAAATAAGCGTTGGTTTTGGTCAATATAAATTCTTATCGGAGTTTTGAATTTAGTTTCCTCACCTTTTCGTTTTCCGACTACGCTTACATAAGAACCATCGGGTTTAAACAGTTGGATAACTCCCATATAGCTATCAGTAACATAAATATTGTCATCCGCATCAACCGCTATGCCTTTCGGCCGGAAAAAAGTCCCCTCCCTAATACCCCAGGCGCCGATTTTCCTGATAAATTTCCCTTTTAGATCAAGCATTTGCACCCGCGTATTTAGTACATCCACTACATATATATTCTCCTGTGCCATATCAGCCGCTAAACTAAACGGATAACGAAAGCTGCCTCCCTCATCTTCAAAACCACGGGCGCCAAATTTATAAAGTAATTTAAGGGTATCTTTATCATAGACTAATACCCGATGATTATCATTATCGGTAATGAAGATGGTTTCCGGTTCATCATATGGACTGACCACCAAAACTTCAACCGGGTCGGGAGCTTTCTCGACTCCATCGCCAGGCAACTTTACCATATTGAGATAATGGCCTTCGGCATTAAAAACCTGGAGGCGGTGGTTACGGCTATCAGCCACATATACCTTGCCCTGGCGATCTAAATCTAATCCCAGCGGCATATTTAACTCGCCCTTTCCCGATCCATATTTGCCAAACTTAAATAAAAACCTGCCTTTACCGTCAAATACCTGAATCCGGGCATTTACCCCATCCAACACATAAATGTTGCCATCATTACTTACTGCCAAATCAGTCGGCTGATTAAAAGGTGAACCAGGGCCGCCTTTAATTTCAAATAGATACTTAACCACTTTCACTGCAAAGGCTTCACTGATCCTGGCTCCAGGGCAGACCAGAATCCATAAGCAAGACAAGCCCAGAATTAAAATCGACAGCCGTTTTGGCAGCTTTTTATTTTTCAGCCCGTTCTTCAACAATTGGCGCCTCATATTGTCTTCTTTGTTTGAATATATCAGGTATATAGAACTTCTGGTATTTTTCCACCATTCCCACAATATTCAGACCGGTAAGGTCCTTCACCCGTTCATCGTCAAACCCCAATTTATGAAAAGGGATCACGCCGTCAACCGTATGGCATTCCCCACACTCACGGCCCTTGGTTTCAATACTGGCGTGTATTGAGGTTTTAAGTTTTGCTTGTTCTTGCGGGGTAAACGTATGATCACGATTAATCAACATCTTCTGTACCCAGGGATTGGCCTGCCTCATGTTGATCATATAAAACTTCCCTTCCTTCTTCAGATAGGGCGTGATCTTAAACAGGGTGGCCTTACTTTCCATCAGCACCACTCCGCTAACCGTATCATATTTAGTGCCGTAATGCCGCTGACTGGCCTGAATGTCAGTGGTTCCATCGTACCAACGATAACCGTATTTATCTTTCTCTTTGGGATCATATTTAAAATGACAGGTCTCACAAGCCAGGAATATAGTATGCATATTGAGGATTGACCTGGTTTTCTTGGCATTTTGGTGGGGATAACTACCATGGCAGATAAAACAAAGCGCCGGGTTGGGGTTCTCCGGCATCTCTTCTTTTATATAATTATGGAAATGGCGCCGGGTGAGATAGTCCCATGTCTTCTCCAATTCGGCGGCCAGCCCGGCATCCTTAGTTCTGGTTATCCCACTGATCGCTTCCCGTTCCTGGGCAAAGACAGGAGTTATTAAATCCCCATCGGCCGACCAGCTAATCCCCAGAACACCAACCATAAACAATGTTATAAATAAATAATAACCGCCTTTCCTTTTCATCTAATCAAGCCTCCTTAAGGAAATTTAAGTGTTCAGGCACAATGTACATCTTGATATAATACCCCCACCCCAATAGCGTAGGGCTTACATCCTTAATGTAACACATAGCTTATGCGCACTATATTAGCAATAATGACCTTAGCCGTCATATATATCAACCAAAAGGTGAATAGCAATTCCAGCACGCAAATAAGCTTCTGGAACGGGTTCAAGCCGTGGGGATGAGGCATGTGAAATTCATTCTTTTTAACCTCTCTAATCTTTTATTCACCAAATCCTGTTTCGATATGACTTGGAAATTGGTTTGTCTCGGCCATAATACACCTCCATCTGATTATACTGAAATTATGCTGTGGTTAATCCGCTATATAACTAAAACTAAATCTCAAATAAGCGCCCTTCGACCACTAATCTTACAGAATCCAGATCAAGCACTAAGCCGCCCATCATTCACCAGGCCGCCCCTCATTCCCGTTTGACACCACCCTTACTGTGCTTACCAACCCGGAGTTTTATAGTCACCGACTTTACGGGCACACCAACAACCCTCAACCGTCTCCTGATGCCGGACAAACAGGGGCTAAGTTTATGTCATATTTTGCCCAGTACCAGATAAACGATAAATATGACCGTCATGAAGGCAAACATGATTAACCCTACCTCAATCATGGTTTGCATTGCATAATGCACTTCATGTGAAAGGTGTACGAATTCCGCAGCTGCTTCCATAGGGTTTATCTCCATATAAAATTAATTAAAACAACGCAAATTAAAGCTTAGTTAATATGCATCAGCTAAAACTGAATCAAATGCTATTCTTCCTCCGGTTGAACGATGGAGGGACCATGCTCCCCTTCTTCGGTCATGATGCGGCGATACTCAGCGGGATACTCATGTATCATGTGTGATTCTGAAATTGTCCCGGTAATCACCATGCCGTCAAAGGGAAACTTTTCCGGGCTGAAAATCGCATTATAGAAATGCCATACCATTATAACGGTAAAAGCCAGGAATGCTTCGTCACTATGGACAACCAGGGCTACGTTAATGGCTACCGGGGGAACTCCCACATTCGCAAACAGGCTGGGAAACCATAGAAATGGACCGGTGAGGATGAATACCGGAATGCCCCAGAACACCGCCAGATAATCAAACTTCTCTTTCCAGCTAAATTTATCGGTATCCGGCGGCTTATCTGACAGAAAAAAGAAATACTTGAGCGCATCTACAATATCTTTGCCGTCTTTGGCCCGGGGAAATACGGGCAAGTTATATACAACCTTAATTATTTTGGTCAAAGCGTCATTAAGGTTCTCAGCGGGTTGCTCTTTAAGTACTACCAAACATTTCTGTATAGTAGTAATTATAATATACACTAGTACCCAGGCAAACAATCCCCCCATAAATAAGCCGGATATGCGGTGAATTCTGCCAGCCATATATACGCCGCCAAACAATTTAATCAAGGGATAACTCCAGGCCACTCCTGAGAATTTCAGCGGAAAACCGGTAAGTACCTGGATCGAAAAGGTAATCATAATTACAACATGCTGAATACGTTGATGCAACGTAATCCTATAGAATGTCCTCTCCTGCGCTTCGGCCATTTCCCTACCTCCTTACAGTTTTTATTACGACAATAATGTTAATTTAATAAATCATTGTTTAGAAAAGCCGCCTCATCAGCTCCAGGAACATCCATATGAATAAGAGCAGAAAGACGCCCCAGGTCATGAAGAAAAAGCCCTGTCCCACCCAAAACTCTATCGGATGATCGGGGCTTTCAAAATCTGTGTGCATATCGAGATTCGCCAGCTCAGGACCGGCAGCGGGACCTGAAGCATTAGTTCCATCATGACAACCTTCCTGAGCGCAAATTTTACCTTTATTGTCGGGATTAATAGCTGACTCAGGATCACTTTCCCGCAATATCAGATGTACATTGTGCGGACTATATGGTTCATAATAAGTATGGCAATCTATACAATCAGCGGTATCAGTCCTACCCAGGGCCAAGGCTTTATAATGGTAGGTCATCTTATACGTCTCTACTGCCTTCAATGACTTTTCCGGCAGGCCCAATTTACGCATCAAGGTTTTATTTTCATGGCAACTGCTACACAACGCCACCACCTTCAGGCGACCCCTGAAAGTTCTTTTCATCAAGCGGTGCTCCACATGCATATAGAAAGTATTAGCCCATTCCTCGTTGGTGTGACAAGCATTGCAGCGTGCAAGAATTCTCGCTATAGGCTTTTCTCTTGCTACATCGACCCCTTTACCATAAGTTCTGGTATATAGCGGGTTCTGGTGGCAATATTTACAGACCGGCTTTCCGGGCGCCGGATTTTGCAAATCGGTACCATGTACACTTCTTCTATAATTGGTATATACCGGACGGTGAGAGAAATCAATGCCGGTGGAAGGCTCTTTCTTATGGCACTGCGTACCACAGTCAACTTTTTTAACCTGAATTTTATGCGGAATTTCAGTTATATTGACATGACAACCGCGACAGGGAACCCTGCCGTGTACCGATAAAGCGAATAAATCTTCATTTACATTGAATATTCTTAAATTACCCTTTAAATCAATCCTGGCTATACCACGGTGCTTGTGGCACATAAGGCAGTTCTCTTCATCCGCCCCCCAGGCAGAATTAACCGACAGATATGGAGAAACAAAAAAGCCCGCCAATAAAAAAATTATAATAACGAGAAAACCGTTGCGATAACAACTCACCCCTCTTTTACCCTTAGACATATCCGCCTTCCTCCTTGAATTTAAAATCCGCATATTAATATAACCCAGACAGGGAAAACCTTATAACTATGCGAGGAAAATTAATGTCTTTCAGCTCAAATACATCTCAGCCTTAGTTAGAAATGACCACCGCACATAACTTACCGATTAACCACTTATCATATTAAGCTTATCGTTAAACTCATTAAAGTTGCCCTGTTCTGTTTTTTGTCTTACTTTCGATGCTACAGCCATCCGACGAACTGAACACACAACTCGCATTAAACTACGCTAAATTTTTCGCTTAGATAAAATCACATTCCAATTATATTTATAAAACGGTATTTGATTTTTTTGGTTTAGGATGCAACTTGGTAGCTATTTTATTTTATATGTTAATGTAAGTCAAGAAAAATTTTAAAAAAACATCCCCCTATTTCATTAATATAAATTATATTTAGACGATTAATACCGTTAGCTAAAATTACCCTGACCACATTACCCCTAATTTATCCCTTTTGTTATAGTTAGATAAGCAGATTTAAATACTCTCGCAACTACTCCATACCCCTAAAAAATCAAAAAAAAAATAACAAACACCCGGCATTATTTAAATAAGCTCTGGCATATCGGACAACTACCAGTCCGCTCTAATTCCGGCAAAAATCGCTGTAATATATCTCTGGAATGTTAAAAGATACAATGAGTTCAAAGATGAATCAATTTTTTTAGAAGAAAATCAGCCCCTACTTACTACCTGTCAATTTGACAGACTCATGCTATTTGATTCTGTCAAATTGACAATAACGCCTTTCATTAACATTGAAAATCTGCGTTTTTATACCGTCGGCAAATTGAGGACTATTCTTTGTCGGATTTTTTAAAAAGCCTCACAATCGGGCGGAAAATCGCAAACATCAGCGGGGCCATCCAGGCGAGAAAGAGTATCACAATCACCACGCCAAAAAAACCTATGAAACCCCACACTGAGTAGACTACTAATTTACCCATTGAACTTCCTCCTTATGAGATATTAACCTATCAGAAACTATTAAAAATTACTTGCCCTTACCAGTCCATCCCGCTTAATCTTGTTGCTGCTGGTTTAATTCCAAGTTAGCTTGTAATTACATTTAAATATTAATTCATCTCAATGTACTGTTTCATAATATCAGAAAAAAGCTTTTTTGGGGAAAAATATTTACTTTTGTGCTACAAAATTAATTTTGTATTATATTTTTTAAGTTTAAGGTTCAAAGTTGGCCGTGGCTTGCCTGAAACAAAGCCCGATTACTCGGACGTATAGAGAATAAAAGATATCCTCTTATATACCTATTTTTAACAATCATGGTTGACAAAAAGGTTGGATATAGGGTAAAGTAAGCCGAATTTTTCTCATACATATAACCTTGGAGGAATAATTAATGAGTAGAAAGGATTTTATTTTTACCTCGGAGTCGGTAACCGAAGGCCATCCCGACAAGATAGCCGATCAAATTTCAGATGCGGTATTAGATGCAGTACTGGCCGAAGATCCAGCCGGCCGGGTGGCTTGTGAAACCCTGCTGACTACGGGACTGATTATAGTGGCCGGCGAAATTACCACCTCGGCTAACCTGGATTTCGATGAGCTGGCCCGGGGAGTGGTTAAGGACATAGGATATGACAGTTGTGATTATGGCTTTGACTACAAAACCTGCGGCTTCTTAAATGCGGTAAAGAAGCAATCCCCCGATATTTCCATGGGAGTGGATACCGGCGGAGCCGGCGATCAGGGCTTGATGTTCGGTTATGCCTGCACCGAAACCCCGGAGCTTATGCCGCTGCCGATTATGCTGGCCCATAAATTGACCATGGGGCTAACCCGCGCCAGGAAAGAGGGCGTACTGGACTTTTTAAGGCCCGACGGTAAATCCCAGGTATCCGTTGAGTATGTCGACCATAAGCCTGTATCCGTTGATACGGTAGTAATTTCCAGCCAGCACAGCGACAAGGTAACCAATGAAGACTTAAAACAGGGAATCATAGAACAGGTCATCAAACATGTTATCCCGGCAGAGTTAATGAGTGACGAAACCGTAATTCATATAAATCCTACCGGCAGATTCGTAACCGGCGGCCCGATGGGAGACACCGGCTTAACCGGCCGGAAAATTATCGTGGATACTTACGGCGGCGTGGGAAGCCATGGCGGCGGCGACTTCTCCGGCAAAGACCCCTCCAAGGTAGATCGCTCGGCCTCTTATATGGCCCGGTATATAGCCAAGAATTTAATAGCGGCCGGTATTGCCGAACGGTGTGAGGTGCAACTGGCCTATGCTATTGGAGTACCGGAACCGGTATCCATTATGATAGATACTTTTGGTACTGGAAAGCTCCCGGTAGAAAAAATCAAAGAGTTGGTGCGGGCTAACTTTAAACTTAATCCAAAAAGCATCATTTAGCATCTGCAACTGCGGCGTCCCATTTTCCGTAAAACCGCAGCTTATGGTCATTTCGGCCGCCAGGAGCCGGAATTTACCTGGGAGAAAACCGATAAGGCGGAAACGCTGAAAAAAGAGGCCGGACTTTAGGCAAACTTACAGCCATTAAAATTAATTTAAACAAACCAAGGAGCGTATTGATGAATTACGATGTAAAAGATACCAAGCTGGCCGAAAAGGGTCAGTTGCGAATTGAATGGGCCAATCAGAGCATGCCCGTGTTGAACTCAATTAAACAGCGTTTTACCCAGCAGCAACCCTTAAAGGGAGTTCGGCTGGCGGCTTGTCTGCATGTGACTACCGAAACCGCCAGCCTGGTTCAAACGCTTAAAGCCGGCGGCGCCGAGGTTTTACTTTGCGCCTCTAATCCGCTCAGCACCCAGGATGATGTGGCTGCTTCGCTGGTGGTTAATGATCAAATACCGGTATTCGCCATTAAGGGTGAGGATAACCCAACTTATTATAAACATATAAATGCGGCGTTGGACTTCTTGCCCCATATTACTATGGACGATGGGGCGGATCTGGTATCCACCATCCATAAAGAGCGCACCCAACAAATACCCGACATCCTGGGAGGCACCGAAGAAACCACCACCGGGGTCATCAGGTTAGCCAGTATGGCCAAGGAAGGCGTGCTCAAGTTCCCTATTATTGCGGTAAATGACGCTCAGACCAAGCATTTCTTCGACAATCGTTACGGTACCGGTCAGAGCACCCTGGACGGCATCATACGGGCCACTAACCGGCTGCTGGCCGGTTCTGCCATGGTAGTATGCGGCTATGGCTGGTGCGGCCGCGGAGTTGCCATGCGGGCCGCCGGTATGGGGGCTAATGTCATCGTGACCGAAATCGACCCGTTAAAGGCGCTGGAAGCGGTAATGGACGGCTACCGGGTAATGCCCATTGCCGATGCAGCTCTTATCGGGGACTTCTTCGTCACCCTTACCGGTAACATCAATGTAATTCGCCGGGAACATTTCGAAAAGATGAAGGATGGAGCGATAGTCAGTAACTCAGGCCACTTCAATGTTGAGCTGGATATTGAGGGTTTGGAGGCCATCAGTACCAAAAAGCGCAGCATCAGAGAGTTTGTGGAAGAATATACCCTGGCCGACGGCCGGCGGATTAATCTTTTGGGAGAGGGCCGGCTGATCAACCTGGCGGCGGCGGAGGGACATCCGTCATCGGTAATGGATATGAGCTTTGCCAACCAGGCCCTGTCTGCTGAATATGTAGTTCAAAATAAAGGTAAGCTGGAGAATAATGTTTATGTAGTGCCTGTAGAGTTGGATAACGACATTGCCCGGCTGAAACTGGAAGCAATGGAACAAAAAATCGACACGCTGACTAAACAGCAACAAGAGTATCTTGAATCCTGGAAAATGGGAACATAAGCTTAGGCATAATTCAGTTAAGCTGTTTCTAAAGAGAGCACAGGTTTTTTCTTGTGCTCTCTTTGTTTAATGGCAATAATTGATTGACTTTTGTGCTGTGTATAGGGAATTATATAATCTATTCTGTCGTAACAATAAAGTCCCCCGCTTTCACCCGTTAGGGTGGCAGGAGATGAAGCCAGCAGTAGCGCTTTCACATCATTAATCCGGTCTATGGCCGGTTTATCCTTCTATTTTGGTTTTCAGCAGAGTATAATGAAAACCGTGGTGAACAATATGGCAGCGCAAACAACACCCCAGGCAATACCGGTAGCTGATATTTTAATCGGCGGGGGATCTCCGCTGGTGTTTATTATTGGGCCATGCGTAATTGAAGATGAGGCCCTGACCTTAGACATTGCCCGCCACTTACAGGAAGTAGCCGCCAGGTGCCGGATTCCACTTATTTTTAAAGCCTCTTTTGATAAGGCTAATCGCAGCTCGGGCGATTCTTTTCGCGGCCCCGGTATGGCAAGCGGGCTGGATATTCTAAGGCGGGTGAAGCTTGAGACCGGGCTGCCCCTGATCACCGATGTGCATCAGGCAGACCAGGTCGCCCCTGCTTCCGATGTGGTGGATATTATCCAACTCCCGGCGCTACTCTCCCGCCAGACCGATTTGCTTACCACAGTTGCTAAAACCGGCAAGCCGATACACCTCAAAAAGGGTCAGTTTATGGCCCCCTGGGATATGCAAAATGCGGTGGCAAAACTCACCGCTACCGGAAACCGGCAAATTTTATTGGGAGAGCGGGGGACTTGTTTCGGATACAATAACTTAGTGGTAGATATGCGTGCTTTGAGTATCATGCGCAGCTTGGGCTATCCGGTGGTATTCGACGCCACCCATGCGGTACAACTACCGGCTGGGGCCGGTAACGCCTCCGGCGGCCAGCGTGAGTTTGTAGCTCCACTGTCACGGGCGGCGGTAGCTATCGGCATAGACGCTATCTTCTGGGAAGTCCACCCCGAGCCGGAAAAAGCCCGTTGTGACGGCCCCAATTCGCTGCCGCTGCATCAGCTTGAAAAGTTACTCAACCAACTAAAAAAGATAGACGCCTTAATAAAACATAGTCAGAGGAGAGACGCACCATGAATTATAAAACCATCAGGCAAATTGTCCTGGGCGGACTTCTGTTAAGCCTGCTTATTGTCCCCTTGGGTACTCCGGCAGAAGCCGCCGAAGATAATATGGCTCAGCTGGAACTGCTGGAAGGGGCATTTTTCAAGGTAGCCGAAGAGGTGAAACCGGCAGTAGTAAATATCAGTACGGTGTACAAAACAAAGCATCCCGAAGTAAAAGGATTTGATAAGGATTCACAATTTAAGGGCCCCTTTAAGGATTTTTTTGATGAGGATTTTTTTAACCGCTTCTTCGACAATATTCCCCGCGGTGAAATCCCCCAGAAGAGCCTCGGTTCCGGACTGATTGTAAGTACAGACGGCTATATCCTCACTAACAACCATGTGGTTGAAGGCGCTGAAAAGATAGAGATTCGGCTTTCCGACAAAACTAAATTCCAGGGAGAAATAATCGGCAAGGACCCTAAAACCGATATTGCGGTGGTTAAGATCGATCCCCAGGGCCACAAATTAATCGCCGCCAAATTAGGCAATTCAGACAAATCCCGGGTGGGACAATGGGCTATCGCCATCGGCAATCCATTCGGTCTGGATCGTACGGTTACCGTAGGGGTTATCAGCGCTACCGGCCGTTCAGATATTGGCATTACCACTTATGAAAACTTCATTCAGACCGATGCCTCCATTAATAAGGGTAATAGCGGCGGCCCGCTGGTAAACATCCATGGAGAGGTCATCGGCATCAATACCGCTATTGTAGCCACCGGGCAGGGTATCGGCTTTGCGGTGCCCATTAATATGGCACGTCATGTAATGGAACAATTAATTGCCCATGGTGAAGTAGTTCGCGGCTGGATGGGAATTGCTATTCAAAAAATCACCGAAGAGCTGGCCAAACAGTTTGGGGTAGAGCCTGGTTCGGGGGTTTTGGTGGGCCAGGTATTCAAGGGTGATCCGGCGGACAAGGCCGGAATTAAGGTAGGGGATATTATCATCCGATTTGCTGATACCCCAATTACCGATCCCGCCCAGTTATCGCGATTAGCCGCCTCTATCCCGCCGAATAAAGCGGTGAAAGTGATAGTCATCAGGGATAAAGCAGAAAAAACCATTACCATCACCATGGGAAAACAGAAAAAAGAAACAAAACTCACCGCAACACAAGCTGATAAATATGGTATGAAGGTTCAGGAACTGACTCCCCAGTTAGCCAAAAAATTCGGGATAACCGAAGAAGAAGAAGGGGTGTTGGTTTCCTATATAAAACCGGGAGGCCCGGCCATGCGGGCCGGTATCAGAACCGGAGATGTAATTGTAGAGGTGAACCGGCGGAAGGTTACTAATCTTAAGGATTATGAAGATATTATCGCATCAGTTGAGCCTGATGAATCGATTGTGGTATTGCGTTTGAGAAATGGCAACTCGCTGTATGTCGCCATTGAATCCGATAAGTAAGTTGTGGACACAAAACATATAGTTTCCTGTACAAGCATAAAATGAGTAACAATGTCCATGAGATAGTCAGGGCTTTTATTGCAATTGAAATTCCAGCCGCCAGACAGCAGCAAATAGCTGCCGCCTGTACTCCACTTCATGCTCTGCCGGATAGGATAACTTGGGTCAAACCACAAAATTTACATCTCAGCTTAAGATTTTTGGGAGAAATCGACATAGGGCGACTGCCGAAATTAAAGCTGGCTATATCGAAAGTAACCGGCGACTTAGCGCCATTTCCGATTGACTTTACCGATCTGGGCAGCTTCCCTGATAAAAAGCGTCCACGGGTTATCTGGTTGGGATTAAACGATTCTACGGCCCGGTTGAGTAAGCTTAAGCAAGAGCTGGATAGCGAATTAAGGGCTTGTGGCTTTGCGCCTGATAAACGAGTCTTTAAACCACATTTAACCCTGGGGAGAATCAGAAAACTGCTGGACGGTAAACGGCTTAGCTCTGCGTTACATAGCTTATCCCTGCCGGAATTAGCGCCGCTTAGAGTGGCGCATATAAGCTTAATGCGTAGCCGGCTACACCCGCAGGGGCCTATATATACTGAATTGGATAAAGCCTGTTTTGGCGGTTCGTGAATTTAAGTAAATTTTATGCGAGGAGGAAGTAAAGTGGCTGAAAAAGACAAAGATAAAAAGGAAAAAGCGGTTTCGCTGGCCATGGAGCAGATTGAACGCGCCTTTGGCGCCGGTTCAATTATGAAATTGGGAGCCGGGGCTGCATTAAAGAATATAGATGCCATTTCCACCACCTCGCTGGCCCTGGATCGGGCATTGGGTATCGGTGGAATTCCCCGGGGCAGAGTAACTGAAATTTATGGCCCGGAAGCCGGCGGTAAAACCACCCTGGCGCTGCATATTACGGCTGAAGCCCAGAAAAATGGAGGAGTAGTGGGTTTTATCGACGCCGAGCATGCCTTAGACGCCGCTTATGCCCGAAAGCTGGGGGTAAATATTGATGAGTTGCTGGTTTCCCAACCGGATACCGGCGAGCAGGCGCTGGAGATTGCGGAAATGCTGGTACGCAGCGGGGCCATAGATGCAGTAGTCATAGATTCAGTTGCCGCCCTGGTGCCCAAATCCGAAATTGAAGGCGATATGGGAGATGCCCAGATGGGATCGCAAGCCCGGCTGATGTCACAGGCGCTGCGCAAACTGACCGGGGTAGTGAGTAAATCCAATACCTGCCTCATTTTCATTAACCAGATCCGGCACAAAATAGGGGGGGTGATGTTCGGCAATCCGGAGGTAACTACCGGCGGGCGGGCGCTTAAATTTTATGCCTCAGTAAGACTGGATATCCGCAGGTTGGCGGCCATCAAGCATGGCCAGGATATTATGGGCAACCGGGTGCGGGTTAAGGTAGCCAAGAACAAAGTGGCCCCGCCTTTCAAGGAAGCCGAATTCGACATTATGTATGGTTGGGGAATATCAAAAGAGGCTGATCTGCTCGATTTGGCTACCGATTACGGTCTTATAGAGAAAAGCGGCACCTGGTTTTCCTATGACGGCCAACGCCTGGGTCAGGGCCGGGAGAACGTCAAAATACACTTAAAACAAAACCCTCAACTATTCGATAAAATATATAAACAGGTGAGCGAGAAGATAGCGGCTGAAAAAGAATCGGACAACTAAGTCAAACTTAAGGATAGGCTGGGTGAAACTGCTCCCAGAGCTTAAAACATATGCTGGAAAACACCCAAAAGCTAAAAATCGGATTGCTGGGCTGCGGCACCATAAACAGCTTCATTGCAAAGCGGCTAGATAGCTGGCCGGAGGTAGAACTGGCAGCCATAGCCGACTGTGATTTAAGTAAAGCCGCCGAACTGGCGGAATCCAGCAGTAGTACCCCTCAAATCCTCTCCACTGAAGAGTTAATACATCAGGTGGATTTGGTGGTGGAGGCCGCCGTCAAGGATGTGGTGCCCGCATTAATAGACGCAGTAATAAAACAGGGCAAGTCGGCGCTGATCATGAGCCTGGGGGGGATACTCAATTTAAGTGAATCACAATGGCAGGCGTTAACGGCTTATAAAGGGCGCATTTATTTGCCCTCAGGCGCAATTGCCGGTATAGATGCCATAAAAGCCGCTAAACACGGCACGCTTTCTTCAGTCACCATTACCAGCCGTAAGCCGCCGGCAGGACTACAGGGCGCCCCATATTTAGTTGAGCATAATCTGGATATTGGCTCTATCACCGAGCCAATGGTAGTCTTTAAGGGAGCCGCCTGTGAAGCAGTAGCCGGTTTTCCCAAAAATGTAAATGTAGCCGCCGCACTTAGCCTGGCCGGTTTAGGCCCGCATAAAACAAAAGTGAGGATCATTGCTGACCCCCACATAAAAACCAACACCCATGAGATTGAGGCCAGCGGCGACTTTGGTCGGATCATCACCCGCACCGAAAACCTGCCCTCGCCAGACAACCCCAAGACCAGTTACCTGGCCGCCCTCTCAGCCCTGGCCACCCTGGATAGAATTATCAACCCCATCCAGTTGGGAAGCTGACCTGGTTTAACTATAAAACAAGCTTGAAACAGCTTTCCTTTATCGGCGCCAAAATTATTCTTCAAGACATAGCCATACCTTAAGCAAAACTACATCGGGTTGAAGGATAAAACACCAAAAAAAATATTATAGCAGTTATGTATATATCGTGTTATATTAATTTATGTTATTTGTTAATATATTAAATCAGCTCGGCATATACCGAGATTAAAATATAAATCCGCCATGAACTTACCAATGTTTTCACCGAAAAATTGATTGACGGAAGACAGTCTGTCTGCTAAGCTAAGCTAATTAATAAATCAATTTAGGGTATCTTGAAAAAGGGGAACCTGTTCCCTTGGGGAATCTATCCCCTGTTTATATAATACCATCAACCGGAGATGATATGCGCTGCCCCTTTTGTGATCATGATCATGATAAAGTTCTGGATTCCCGCGAGCGTAAGGATGGTTCCATTGTCCGCCGCCGCCGACAGTGCCTGTCTTGTATGAAACGTTTTACTACTTATGAGCGCATAGAAGACATTCCGGCCATGGTTATAAAGAAGGATAATAGCCGCGTACCATTCGACAGACACAAAATTTTAGACGGATTGCTTAAGGCATGCAGCAAAAGACCGATCAGCACTATTACGCTGGAAGAATTGGTAGATGAAATTGAGCAGGCGGCGTATGAGCGTCCGGGCCGGGAGATATCAAGTACCGATATAGGCGAACATGTCATCAGGAAACTATATGAGTTGGATGAGGTGGCCTATGTGCGTTTTGCCTCGGTATACCGGCAGTTTAAAGATATAAATCAATTTATGGATGAGCTGAAAGAGCTGCTGAATCAAAAACCGGCTGAAATTCAAATCTAAAGGGCGGCTTGGAGAATGGAACAGATGGGCAAGAAATATAGTATAGCCGTAGTTGGAGCTACCGGGGCGGTGGGCCGGGAAATGCTGGCAGTACTGGCCGAACGAAATTTTCCGATAGCTGACTTGCGGGCGCTGGCCTCTCATCGCTCGGCAGGAGGGCTGGTAGATTTTGGTTCCAGAAGCGTTACCGTTAAAGAATTAGCTCCCGACTCATTTCAGGGTATCGATATAGCCCTGTTCTCGGCCGGGGCTGCGGTCAGCAAAGAGTTTGCGCCGCTGGCGCAAAGAGCGGGAACCATAGTGGTGGATAACAGCAGCGCCTTCAGGATGGCATCGGAGGTGCCTTTAGTGGTGCCGGAGGTCAATCCCCAGGCGCTAAAAAACCATAAGGGGATAATTGCCAATCCCAATTGCTCTACCATTCAGATGGTGGTAGTCTTAAAACCCCTGCATGATGCGGCCGGGATTAAAAGGGTAGTGGTATCCACCTACCAGTCGGTATCCGGCACCGGCAAGCATGCCATGGATGAGTTGTTCGAACAATGTAAGCTTATAGTTTCCCTGCAAGGTGATAAAATTAAACCTGAAGCTTATCCCCATCAAATAGCCTTCAACTGCCTGCCCCATATAGATGAGTTCCTGGAAAACGGCTACACCAAAGAAGAGCTGAAAATGATTAATGAGACCCGAAAAATCCTGGGCGAGGCTTCATTGCCGATAACCGCAACTACGGTGAGGGTGCCGGTGTTTGTCAGTCATTCGTAAGCGGTTAACATTGAAACCGAAAAAAAATTAACCGCCGGGCAAGCTCGCCGAATATTAGCCCAGGCTCCCGGGATAGAAGTAGTTGATGATCCAAAAGCCGGCCGCTATCCTCTGGCGCTGGATGCTTCCGGTAAAGATAAAATATTTGTGGGTCGTATCCGCGAGGATGAATCGGTAGCCTGTGGTTTAAATATGTGGATTGTGGCTGACAACCTGCGTAAAGGCGCCGCCTTAAATGCGGTACAAATTGCCGAACTACTGCTGGAACAAGATTTATTGTAAGTCGCTTTTAGCTTAATTTTAAACCCGCCGCCTGCAGAAAATCATCCATCCAGACAAAAATGGTGTTCCGCCGGACTATATTACGTAACCTGCGCATTCTGCTTCTTCTTTCGGGTAACGGCATATGAATGGCGCGGTACAGCTCTTCGGCCACATGCTCAATATTATACGGATTTACCATAATAGCGCCCTTTCTCAGTTGAAATGCGGCGCCGGCGAATTCACTCAAGATAAGTATCCCTTTCTCCGACACACAGGAAGCGCAATATTCCTTGGCCACCAAATTCATGCCATCCTTTAAGGGAGTGATCAGGGCAATTTCACTGGTGCGATAATAGGCAATCAGCTCCGCCCGCGTGAGACTGCGATATATATAATGGATCGGCACCCAGCCCTTAACCGTAAAACGGCCATTTATTCTGCCGACAGTCTCTTCTATATTCTGCTTCATTTTCTGGTATTCGGGAACACTGGTGCGGCTGGGAACCACAATCTGCACCAAGGAGATTTTCTCGCACAAATCGGGGTACTTTTCTAATAAAGTTTCAAAAGCCCGCAAGCGCCGTGGAATCCCCTTTGTATAATCCAGTCGGTCTACACCCAGAATAATTTTTCGCTCAGGCAAATTCTCATGTATAAACCAGGCTTCCTTTTCAACTTCCTCTGTTTGTGCCATATCATGAAACTCTTCAAAATCTATACTGATGGGGAACGCCCCTATACTTATATGCCTGCCTGAATATTCTATAATTATACGTTTTTTAAGGATGTTTGTCTTTGCTTCAGGCAACAGCCGACGGATACATTGAACAAAATTGCGGCAATCTTTTACCGTCTGAAATCCAACGCTATCATAAACCAACAAGCCCTCAATTATTTCTTTGCGCCACGGTAGCCGCATGAATATATCCCAGGGAGGAAAAGGGATATGCAGGAAAAATGCCAATTTATGTCGGGCGCCCAACTCTCTTAAATATTTACCCACCAGCGTTAAGTGATAGTCTTGAATCCAGATAAAATCTTTCTTTTCTGCGTACTGGCTTATGTTGCGGGCAAATTTAAGGTTAACGGCCTGGTAACTGCGCCAGGTTGAACGATGAAATTGTGTGTGCCCTAAGTAATCGTGAAATAATGGCCATAATGTCCCATTGCAAAATCCATCGTAATAATCGGCAACTTCCTGAGAGGTCAGCGAAACCGACTTCATGGTATAATCGAATGAGGCGGCCTCCCTTTCCAGAACATCACATGACAATTTCCCATTGAGATCTCCATCCCATCCGATCCAAACCCCCTCATGTTTTTTTAAAACCGGTGTTAAAGCAGTTATCAACCCCCCGGCGCCAGGTTTTATGGTTATATTATCATCCTGGATATCCAATTCTAAAGGAAGCCGGTTGGAAACAATTATAAACTTCCCTTTAAATATTTCAGTCATTTAATCAACCTCCACCCCCTTTTTTAGGCATATTATAAATAAACTATTTCCTGAGAATCATACAGGGACAAGAATACCAACAAATAGTCTCTTAAATGACGGGTGAGCAGGAAATTTTGCTTTACATGTTCCCGGCCGTTTTCACCTAATTTTTTAGCATATTCAGGACTGTTTAAAAGTTGCTTTATGCCGAAAGCTACCCCCTCTATCGAATGGCACAACAACCCGGAATATTTATGGGTAATTTGCAGGGGGATGCCCCCCACGGCTGAAGCCACTACCGGACGTGCCTTCCATAAGGCCTCGCTGACTGTCAAACCGAAACCCTCTTTGATAGATTTCTGGACTATGATGGTGGATGCCCGTTGCAGGGCATTTATCTCCAAGTCGCTGCCTGGCGGTATGGATAAAATATAAATATCGGAATGCCCATCCGCCGCCCGCCGCACCTCCTCCAGCACCTGAGCAGCCTCCGGGTCATCGGTGGCAGTTCCTCCGGCCAGTACGAGCTGGCAATCGTTATATTTCCTGACTTTCAGGAAAGCCTCGATTACTCCGACCGGATCTTTCAAATAATCAAAGCGGGAAATCTGGGTTATTATGGGTTTATCCCGGGTAATTCCATATTTCTCTAATACTGACTCTATATACCCCTGGGGTAATTCCTTATTTTTATCACTCAGTGGATCAATAGATGGGGTTATAAGAAACTGCCTGACAGGAAGTTTTTGTGAAAAAGCGGGAGCTGAAAAAACACACGCATCATAGTCAAAAATGAATTTCTTTAAAAAATTCCATACCTGGGGTCTGGGGCGCGAAACGTCAATGTGACAGCGCCAAATCCATTTTTGCTCCGGTTCAAGCTTTTTTTTGTGTATCAAGGCAATCGGCTGGGGGTCATGGACAAAAACTATATCCCCGTAAGTATCTATTTCATCGATATTCTGCTGACTGGTTTCCATAAAAGCATCAAACATCTTTGGCGTAATCTTTTCCGATTGACCATGCAACGCATTGTGAAATTTTTTGGTAACTTGAAAGAAAGTTTCGCCCCCCTTAATCAGGTCCCAGCGTGCATCCACCTCCAACTCTTTTAACAGCGGCAACATCCGATGAAGTATTTCAGCCACCCCGCCGCCTACGGCAGTAGAATTTATATTTTGAATAACCTTCCCCTCCAGCCTTTCTGCCAACAGCTTAAGCTCATCAATTACACTCTGGCCTACAATCAGGGCATACTCTTCCAGTTTAGACATGGTTAATCCCGAGTTTAGCGAGCCGTTGATTTATCAATTTCAAAATCTTGGCCCTTAAATCATTCATGGTATAAGTATAAGGGTCCAGCCGACTGATTTTATCGGCCAACTTCTTTTCTCCCACCGAAGTCTCCAACCAATAGGAAAAATCATTTATGCCCTTTTCCAACCTCAGCCGAGCCTCAAAAATATGAAAATATATCGAATCTATAGTAACCAATTCCAGCGCCTGGGCAAATTCTCTCAAATCGGCGGCCACATACGGCGTCGGCATAAAAAAACTAATCGATTTTATAAAATAAAATTCCTCGCCCGGATTGGCAAATTTCTTCCTGGCCCGCGGATATTTTTTAAGATAGCCATCTATCACCTTAATCATGGCCTGTCTCAAGTCTTTGATAGTACAAAATTGGATGATGTCGATGCTGGCCAACATTTCCCCCAAGGTGTCTTCTCCCAGAGCATGGGTAATCCAATGCGCAAAATCATTGGGCGGTTCAGGTGAAAGAAATTGATGTTGTTGTAAAAAGCGGTGGGTATGATGGTAGATACAGGCATCGGAAACCTTGCGCATAAAATTCAGCAGTTCCACCAGGGTGGCAGCCCGCCGGCCAGTCAATTCCGACAGATGCAGTCGACTGTAAAATATAAATGATTCCAAACCCTTATTCAATTTGTCCATTATAATTCCATTAGTCTGGCGAGAAATTCCTTTACTTCCGCTACATCTTCAAGAAAATATCTGGCCTGTGACCCGCGAACACCGTCACCTACCAGAATGGATATATCCGGGCTATCTTTCAATACGGAAAAAGCATCTTCATCGGTCTGGTCATCGCCTATATATATGGTAATAAGCCGATCTTTAGCACAAAAGTGATCTCTTAAAGCCAATACCGCCTGCCCCTTATTACAGTCAACCGGCGGTCTTACCTCCAATACTTTTTTGCCCCTGGTTATTTTAACCTGGTTCCGAATAACATAAGGCTCACATATCCGGCTAAAAACCTCCTTCACTTCTTGGACCTGTTCCTGCGACACCAATCTGTAATGCAAGCTCAAGCTTAAATTCTTATCTTCTAAAATTATGCCTTCCAGACGGGCCAATCTTTCTTCCAGGTCCTGGTAGATGCGGTCTAAATATGATCGGGCCTGACTACTCCGGGGATTAAAATAGTGCATTTTGGGCCCTTGCATTTCCAGGCCATGATTTCCGGCATAATATATCCCGGGCACGCCTATTATAGCCTGAATCTCATCCAGCTTACGACCGCTGATTACCCCCACACTGAAGCTGTCCCTGTCATTCAATGCCCGTAAAAGCTGCCGCATATCCTCAGCTAAAACAGCCTGTTCAGGAGTCGCAACCAGGGGAGTCAAAGTGCCGTCATAGTCCAGCAATAGTAAAATATGTCCAGCTATATTCAACCGCCTTAAGACATCAGCCCAATCTCTAAACAAATATTCCATTATCTTCCAAGGTTAATCATAAGAAACCAGCTTCCTGCCCTGGTTTGGCGCGCTGCCTGAAAGCAGCCCACCAGCCAGGGAAATCAAACCAGATAAAAGGAAACAGCAATAAGCCCACCAACGATATCCAAATCTTCGCTCTTCCCAATTCCCGTCTTATCTGGATTGGATATAGTTTACCCTGCCTATACTTTCCATTTACTGAAATCCAGTCATCAAGCTTAAATTTTTGATCGGTAACCACCTCAAAGCGGTTATCACCCTCTTCGATAATCAAGGGCTTAGTTGAAACCACCCGGCTGAAGTGAAGCGCTACCTCCTGATTCTCAAAACGTTCCGGATAATAGCGGAAAACTATATAGCCTACATTATGTTGCCAGAACTGTTTCCAGGTAACATACGGCAGCAATAAGATTAAGCTCAACAACGGCACAGCCCAGCCAATTCGCTGTAGCCTGAAAGTAACCGGATTAATTCGAGGTTTATTCACATAAGATAATAGTAGCACAAAAAAAGCAGCTACCATAAGGTAATAACCCCATCCCTTATAACTGAATAAATTAAGCTGATAGGTCTTATAGCTTAAGGGATAAAAGAGCAATTGCCCAAAACCGGCAAACTTGGTTTGGGTCATATCCAGCAATATATGAAAAATACCTCCGCCAAGAATCAGCCCCAGGCAGCGAAAAAAATCAGTACTGAACAAAGCGATAAAAGCAGCCAGCAGTAACAGCATAAACGGCGTATGAAGAGCCCCAAACTGGTAATATTGGGGTAATGGCAAATGGAATACATCATCCAGCAGAGCAGGCACTCGTGAGAATACATCCGGTAATATAGTCCCCAACAGCAACACCCTGATATCCTTGCGGGATATGGGGCGATACAGCAGGTAACCACCGCCTAAATGAGTAATCCAGTCTGGCATAATCTTACAATGATTATTTCTTAAGGGAACTATGTTTTTTAATCAAGTTGATTCTCTCTAGTTTATCCCCGGGGCGCAACTCCGATAAAACATCTAAGCCTTCGGTAACCTGACCAATCACCGTATGTTTATTATCCAGTTGAGAAACGGTAGTCAGGCAGATATAAAGCTTATTCCCATTAGTGTTTTTGACATAGTCCCAAACCAGGCCTACACTTCCCAGCACATGGTTCAAACCATTATTCCGCTCGTCGGCCGGTACTGGATTATCCACCTTTCCGGGTTCTGCCAATTGGATAGCAAACCCATCCGCATAGCGCTTAAAATGCAGCCGGTTATAATTTCCCTTTTTGGCCTGCTCCAGGAAAAAACTTACCACATCAGGTGCATTTTTGGGGAAAAGCTCCACCAGCATTTGTCCCTTAGTGGTTTTCAGCAAAACTTCCGGATTGGCTGTAGGCGGCACATTCTTAGCCAGCCCCTGCGCCTCGGCCAAGCTACCGCCCACTCTAAAACAGGCTAATATCCCGGACAGCAACATCACATAAATATTTAAAAATACCCAACGCCGCATCATTTTGCCTACTTGACAAGTTAATAATCATATATGCTATAATACTGAAAGTTAACTACTACAATAACAGAACTCCTTGACTTTTACAAGCCCGGATTAAACCAATGCCACTTGAGACAAATCTACGCAAGAAGGTTCAGATTGATACTACGCCGCTGGTGGATGTGGTATTTATGTTGTTGATTTTCTTCATGGTAACCTCCACCTTTTTAGAATCATCAGGCATAAAACTGCTATTACCCTCAGCCAAAACATCGGCTCCACAAGCTGTTAAAGAGCTAACCATTATGGTTACCGCCGACAACCAACTCTATCTCAACGATCAGCCTGTTGAATGGGCAAAGCTGGAGGCTAAACTCAAATCGGCCCTGAAGCTCAGCCCTTCAAAAACCCTTATTATCAAAGCCGACCGCTCGACACTCCATGGCAAAGTGGTAACCATTATGGACACCGCCAGAATGTGTGGCGTCCAGAAACTGGTAGTCACTACCCAACTCCCGGCTAACTAATATTCCCATACCATTTCGCCAGGAGTTGGAAGTGGAACCGAAGAAAAAACAGGGTCAGCCCGTCAATGGGCTGTTCCCAAAAAACATATTGACATAACTGTTGGCGGGGGTTTATGGAAAATCGAATTTCAATTTTACCCGATGATTTAGTACATAAAATCGCTGCCGGCGAGGTGGTGGAACGCCCGCTTTCAGTAGTTAAGGAATTAGTGGAAAACTCGCTGGATGCAAAAGCCACTCAGATATCTATTTCCTTAAACCAGGGCGGCAAACGGTTTATCAGCGTCAGTGACAACGGCTGGGGCATGAATCAACAGGATGCCTTGCTGGCGCTGGAACGCCATGCTACCAGCAAGATAAAAAACAGTCGGGATTTATTTAATATAAGCAGCCTGGGCTTCAGGGGTGAAGCGCTGCCCAGCATTGCCGCCGTCAGTAAAATGACGCTGACCAGCAAAACTAAGCAGGCGCTGGCCGCTACCCGGATTATTATCGAAGGCGGCAGGATTAAACAGGTAACCGAAGTAGGCTCCCCGTCGGGTACTACCATCGAGGCCAAAAACCTGTTTTTCAACATCCCGGCCCGATATAAATTCCTGAAAACGACCGCCACCGAATTGGGTCACATTACGCATTATATTTCGCAAATCGCCCTGGCTCACCCCCAGGTTCAGCTTAACCTCCACCACCAGGAGAAGCCCCTGATAAGAGTCAGCAGCAACAATCTAAAAGAAAGAATGGCGGAACTCTACGGCATCGGTCTGGCTAAGCAATTAATAGCGGTAGAACACCAGAATGACAAACTGCGCCTGAGCGGATATGTGTCGAGGCCCCAGCTAAGTCGCGCCGGCCGCGATTATCAATCCATCTTCATAAATAGCCGGCTGGTTAAGGATCGGCTCATCTATCGGGCCGTCTATGATGCTTATCAGCGTTTGTTGCCCCGCGGACGCCATCCGGTATGGGTATTGTTTTTAGAAATCCCCCCCGGATTAGTGGACGTAAATGTTCATCCGGCCAAAACGGAGGTGCGCTTTTCCCACCCTCAGGCAATCAGACAATTAGTGGTGGATGGAATAAGTCGTACTTTAGCCACTGTTTCGGCTACCACCAAATTCAGTATCAGTCCCTCTCCGCTGTCAAAACCTGCCCATGAGTCAGTAGCCACAAACGTCCATCAGCAGCAGATAAAAGAGGCCCTGGCTCATTATCTGGAGACTCGTATATCGGCTGAAGCGCCACCCTGCAAGCCTGCTCCGCAAAGCTCTGAAACAAAAATTCAAACAGAGCTGCTATCACCAGTTGAACTAACTCCCGAAGCCGCCCCCGACAATGCCCGGTTCTTTGCTTCCCTGATTCCCATAGGTCAATTTAATCGAACCTTCATTCTATGTCAGAACCGGCAGGAATTGGTGATCATCGACCAACATGCCGCCCATGAAAAGGTAATCTATGAAAAGCTGGTGGATAATCTCCGCACCAGTTCGGTTCCCAGGCAACAACTACTCTTTCCCCACACGTTGGAACTATCTCACCGTGAGCTGAGCGTGATAGAGGAACATTTGGATGCAATCACTGCGGTGGGTTTTGAAGTTGCTGCTTTTGGAGGTAACACCTATATCCTGAGTGCGGCGCCGGCCTATCTTAATGCCGATACTGCCCCCCAGTCTATAATGGACATCATTGCCGGTCTGGTACAGGAACGCAAGCTATCGGCAGTTGAGCTTAAGGCGGCGCTGCTGAACAAGATCGCCTGTCATGCAGCCATCAAAGCCCATCATGAGCTGCGCCCGGAGGAGATTACCGGCTTGCTTAAACAACTGGCCAGGCTCAACAACCCATTTAACTGCCCGCATGGCCGGCCTACTTTAGTCCGCTATCCCTTATCGGATATTAATAAACAATTTCAGCGAACCAGCTGACTTTAAAAAAATAGATGCGGCTAATCAGTTGTATTTACTTGACAGACACTGATCCAGTCTATATATTCTATAAAAATACAGTAGTGTCCGGTTAGGTATTTGCACAAGCTGCAAGACGCCCTTTGAAGGTTGGGATTTTCTATGTCATGGCTGATGTTTCGGCCTGTCCCCAGGCCGAAACCGGAAAGGGAAATCGTCCCTGCTGACATTTTCGGCTTGAGGACAAGCCGAAAAATCATTTTTTGAATACAGTCTTTGCTGATAAATTTAAGGCAGTTAACTAAACACGGAATTGAAGCTAATAACACCTTAATTATTCGGGTAGGGTAAATTATGTGGGCTAAAATAAGACATAGATTGCGCAATATATTTATCGCCGGCTTACTGACTATTCTGCCCTTACTGGTAACTTATTTTATGCTGGCCTTCTTGTTTAAGAAGATGGACAGCCTCTCCCAGCCATTGGTGCAGAAACTATTCGATTTTCTACCATTTGCGGGTTATAAGAGTGTATATATACCGGGCTTAGGGATTACACTTACTATCCTGATCGTTTTTTTAACCGGATTGATTGTCACCAATGTGATAGGCGGCAAACTTATGGCGCTGGGAGAGCGTCTACTGAATAAGATTCCCCTGGTAAACAGCGTTTACGGAGCTTCTAAACAATTTTTACAGGCTATTTCCTTATCCGGGCAGGATTCTTTCAGCAAGGTGGTGATGGTGGAATATCCTCGAAAAGGCATCTATTCAATAGGTTTTATTACCTGCGCCACTACCGGGGAACCTCAGCGGTTTACCAAGAAAGAACTGGTAAACACATTCATCCCTACCACTCCGAACCCCACTTCCGGCATGCTGATCATGGTGCCTAAAGATGATCTTATTCCCCTTTCCATGACCGTTGAAGAAGGCATAAAACTGGTGGTCTCCGGGGGCATGGTCACTCCGCTTAACAATAAGTTAAAAAATAGTTACCAGAAAAACACCTAAACCAAGACAGACAACCGCCGCCGCCAGACCTTTTTACCTGTACCGGAAGTTAATATAATCGGACTTGTCGAATACAAGTTCTTTAAGCCATTGACTGCGTAGCAGCCAACAGGAGGCTTACGTCAGACACAACAATGGCGATTCGCATAAACATCCGGCTGTTTGGCCGGTTTATTTCGTTTTTTTCGGCTGATTGTTTTGCTTGGTCCAATTGAAGAATGAGCCGCTGGGAAGCCCTGGTGCAGATGGAGTTTGTTTGTCTATTTTACCAGTCAGGGGGTTATAATCCGGGTCGGTCATTTCCGGGGGATCGCCGGAGTAAGGCTGGCCATTATCATGAATATCATTCCCCTGCACCACGACACTATGTTCAGTACGCGGGCTTAACCCAGCGTTTACATTGTCATGAATATGATTTTTTATGATTACCGCTGAGGATTTATTGGTCATGCCAATACCGGCTTTACCGTTATTATGTATGTTATTGTTTTCAATCAACACCGATACGGCAGAATCCAGCCCTATACCGGCATACCTGTTATTATAAGTTTCATTGTTCCTGATTACGGCTGAGGCTTTGCGCCGCAGCCCTATGCCGGCAAAGCGGTTACTGTAGACAACATTCCCCTCCACCAGGGGCGCAAAGGCGTTGCTTATGCCTATCCCCGCCCCGCGATTAGGTAACTTGGCCACTCCATTGTGATATACCCTGTTATTTATTATAGTAGGAAACCCGCCTACCCTGGCGCCTATACCTACCCAGCCGTTACTATAAACAATATTATCCGCAATCAAGGGATGCGCCCCGTTGCGGATGCCGATACCACTCTCGGTATTGCCATAAACTATATTCCCAACGATGGTAGCCGCCGACCCGTGATTATTGCCGATACCCAGTCCCTGATTAGCATAAACTATGTTATTGGCAATATAGGGCGCTGCCTGCTTGCCGTTTTTAACATGCGAACCAATTCCGGTACTTCCCATATGGTGAATGATATTATTGATAATAATGGGAGATGTGCCCCGGTTTTGTACTCCGTGGGGATGAGCGGGGAGGTGGTGATTTACCTTGCCCAAACCGGTAAGCGTAAAACCGTCGATAACCGCTCCGTCAGCCCCCGCCACCACCGGTTTAAACACTCCGCCAGCATCGACAGTGGTGCGTCTGGCAGCGGTATGGTTTAAGTGTTCCGCTTCGGTGCCCTCACTGCGCACAATTACCCTTTCTTTGAGCACCAGCGTTTCATAATAAGTACCGGGGGCCACCTCCACCGTATCCCCGGCCTGGGCCGCATCAATTGCTCCCTGAATGGTTTTATATTCAGCCGGCACGTGCAGTACCTTAGCTAAAACCAAGTTGGGAAAAATAAGTGCACCTATGATTAATAGAATAAAATAGCTTAATTTTTTCATCTTGTTTACCTATAGCCTTTGTGAGTCAGCGCAAATAAAATCTTACATTATCTTAACTCTAAATAATTTACCACAAAAAACACAGAAAACACAGAGAATTTTTTATAAGGAAGGGTCATTGACCCAAGCCAGGAAACCAAGAACAGGCATAGCCTGTTTTTTAAGAAGGGGGCTTTAGCCCCTTCCTGGTTTCCTCATGGTCATTCCGGGGTTTTTCTTTGTGCTCTTTGTGAGCTTTGTGGTGAAAATCATACCGGCAATCCCAGCAATTCAATATTATTTATGAGACCTGGCTTTCCGTTCCTGAATGCTTTTAAATTTTTTATTCAACTCTGGGGAACAATGGCGGCCCCTTAATTGTAACCGTTCCCGATAACAAGCCTCCCCACATAGTTATCTCATAAAAATTAGAAGATTCCAATGCTTCTTTTATTCCCAGTTGCCGCCATATTTTAGCGGCGGTGTTTGGCATAAAGGGCCAGATCAGCAAAGCTATAATCCTGATAACCTCAGTAATATTGTACATAACAGCCGCCAGTTGTTTTATTTTAGCAGGCTCCTTATTCAATGCCCAGGGCGCCATTTGTTCAATATATTTATTGGCGGCGGCCACCACTACCCATATCTCTTCCAATATACGGCTAAAATAAGCCTCGTCATAAAGCGCAATAATGCGCCCTATTGATTGCTCAACCAGGAGTTCTAACTCCCCGGTCACCCCCTGATCCTCATTAGCCTCAGGGACTACTCCCTTAAAATATTTCCCCAGCATAGCCAGGCTGCGGCTTACCAGATTACCCAGGTCATTAGCCAAATCAGCATTTAAGCGGCCGATAAATGCCGTATGCGAAAAATCCCCGTCATTGCCGAAAGATACCTCCCGCAACAAAAAGTATCTTAACGCATCCACCCCATATTGGTCAATTATCTGATGCGGGTCCACCACATTGCCCAGCGACTTGGACATTTTCCGGCCCTCCACCGTCCACCAGCCATGGGCCACTATCTGTTTGGGCAGGGCAAAGCCGGCCGACATTAAAAAGGCGGGCCAATATACCGCATGAAAGCGCAGAATATCCTTGGCCAACAAATGCACATCGGCCGGCCAGAGCCGGTTAAAATGAGCCGTATCATCCGGATAACCGATAGCGGTAAGATAATTGGTCAGCGCATCCAGCCACACATATATAATGTGTTTATCATCCACCGGCACCGGCACCCCCCACTTGAAGCTGGTACGGGTTACGCTTAAATCCCGTAAACCGCCTTTGATAAACTTTAGCACCTCGTTGCGCCGGGATTCGGGTAGAATGAAATCGGGATTGGCAGTTATATAATCAAGTAGCGGCTTTTGATACTTAGACAGCCGAAAGAAATAACTCTCTTCCTTTAGCTTCTCTGTCGGGCGACCGCAGGATGGGCAGTGCTTGGCATGTTCAAATTGGGATTCCGTCCAGAAAGTCTCACAGGGGGTGCAATACCAATCCTCGTACTCTCCCTTATATATATCTCCTTTTTCATACAGGGTTTGAAACAGGGCCTGGGCAGCCCGCTTATGCCGCTCATCTGTGGTGCGAATAAAATAATCATTGGAGATGTCAAGCTTCCGCCACAAAGCCTTAAAGTGATCAGACATACGGTCAGCTAAAGCCTGGGGAGGCTCGCCCCTACTTGCTGCCGCCTGCTCCACCTTCTGTCCATGTTCATCGGTGCCGGTAAGGAAAAATACCTCAGAGCCGGAAAGCCGCTTAAAGCGAGCCAGTACATCAGCCGCAATGGTGGTATAGGCATGCCCGATATGCGGCACATCGTTTACATAGTAAATGGGAGTAGTTACGTAAAATTTTGGTTTACTCATAGCGCCTCTGTTTGAGATATATCTGCCTTACTTGTTTAAAAAAGAGCAGGCTGGTCTGCGCTTTATAATCGGGATAAGTCCACTCATGGGACTGCCAACCCCGGCTACGGTTATAAACCAGGGTTATCTCCCCATATATTCCCTGCCCCAGATAAAGCCGGTGAGCAAAATCCTTGGTACTGGCCAACACCAGCTTGGCAGCGGTTAAATAGCCGGGGTCTAAATTAATGCGCCGGTTGCCTTCACTATCCGCAAATTCTTCCTCCAATTCATTGGTCAATATTTTTATTTCGGGTAAGCCGTCTTGAGGAATAAGCCGCTCAAAGCTGACCCACTTTCTCAATAAGCCCGGCCCCATTTCTTTTTTATAATATTCCGTATGATCGAATGCTACAACCTGCGACTCTAAGTCAATATTACCAAACCGGGGAACCAGCTTATCAAGTACCGCTGGAAACAAGTCCTCGCACGTGGCAAACATCGCCAGAACAAACTTGACTTTTAATGGGGGGGTAATAGTGCCCATTTACTTATTAACCGAATGATTTTATCTGGCTGCTCTTGGATGGTCATGATTTATATTATCGTCTGCCTTTCAATTTCGAATTCTTTAAACCCTCCTTTATCCCGGAGTACCTTTATTTTTACCATAGATCCAACCACTCCCCTTAGCTTGGACATATGAGACTTACCTGTTACTGGAACACCATCTATTTCAACCATAATATCGTTTACTTTTACACCTGCTGCTCTGGCCGGAGACACTGTTGTAAAACTGTATATTTTAGCCCCATTTTTACCGCAATCTGTTTTTGATACTCCAATACCGGCATATCTCTCAGAAGAAGATGCCCCTTCTTCACTTTTTAACAGAAGGTCATCATCATCATACTTTTTCCCCTCTGTTCCTCGTATATCTTTCAACAACTTTATCATCACATCTTGTCTGGTAATCATCTTTTCATACAAATTTATAGCCTTAATAACAAACTCCAAGTGTTTAGAAATAAAATAAACAACAAAACCGATAAAGCCAAGTAGTACAGCGAACCCTAAAATTATAAGAACTCCTCCAAAATCCATAATTTCCTCCTGCTGAATCATACATCATTTAAATCAATTTTACTTTTTCCCTTTAATCGATACTCATACCAATCACCCTTTCCTCGTGCCCCGCAATAAATCCATACAAAAGGCGCCGCACAGAATACTGTTACAAAGCAGAGAACCAACAACCACACCCCTTTGGCTGTCATTCCTTTTGATAAGTACCAGAAAGGCCCCAGCATGAACGATAACCAGTCCCAACCACCTGTTTCATCTTTACTCATTCAGCAAGCTCCTGCATAAGGTCATCTACAGTACCTTTTTTTACCTCTCCGCGAGCATATTCTTCTTTTGCTTTTTTGATGTTTTCAGCAAGTAATTCCTGCCGATGCTCTATCAGCCGGTGGCGAATAATATTAATAAGGTCTTCTTGCTGATATTCCGGTAATGCTTCAATTATCTCTAACGCCCCCTGGAATGTCATCGTCTGCCGGTTAGACATGTGGAACACCTCCTTAATTTTTAAAAGCACCCTTTACTAAAAACAGCTATTTGTTGGGTTTCATTTCATTCAACTAAAACCTGCTACTTTTCCGCCTTAACCTTTACCGGCGGGCTGACCTCGCCAAAATAAAAAGTACGATGCGGAAAGGGAATCTCGAT
>JAJRUS010000019.1 GCA_024277675.1 bacterium
CCCTGGCAGGAGGGGTGTGCCCAAAATCAGGTTTTGGGTAACAAAAGAAGGTTAATTGCCAAAGATTAAATAAAAAAACAGGGATAATAAACACAAATCAAGCGAAAAATTGAGATGTTGTAGAAATGCAAATTGGTTGCTAAGGGGTTTTTTCGCCCCTTTTTTAAAAAACTGAATTAAGCGACAACCCCATTATGAAATTCAAGATTATGAAATTCGAAAATATCATTGGTTTATTTTTAATATTTACCATTAGTAACTTTTCCCCCCAAGTTGTTTATGCTTCAGAGTTGGCTTTGCTAAACGATATGAGTGAAGAGTATTACTATTTTCTGGAAGAGGAGGTAGTAACTCCCACCAAAACTCCTAAACCTATCAGAAAAGCCCCAGCTATCGTAACCGTAATCAGCCAGCAGCAGATTAAAGATATGGGAGCCCAAACCCTGAGTAATGTTCTGGAAACAATTCCCGGTATAAGCATCAGTATTATGCGTTATGGAAAATTTGAAATTGAAGTCCGCGGAATTAAGACCGTCAACTCAGAAAAGGTGCTGCTCATGTTGGATGGCCATAGGGTGAATATGCCGTTGACCGGTGGGGCGCCATACCTTTTTGACGATATGCCGGTAGATAATATTGAGAAAATAGAAGTTGTCAGAGGACCCGGTTCAGCATTGTACGGCACCGGCGCCTTCCTGACCACTATAAATATTATCAGCCAGAAACCGGAGGATATTGACGGTGTCAGGGTTGAGGGGCGGGGTGGAAGCTTTGATACCTGGGGAGCAAATATATTGTTTGGGAATCGTATAGGCGAAGTGGGCATCTCCGGCAGCATAGATTTTTTAGATACCAATGGCCCCCAGGTGTGGGTGGCGAAGGATTTTGCTAATCTTATCGGGCAACCCTCACAAGCCCCGGATACCACCAATGATTGGCTGAAAAAGAAGGACTTAAGCCTTAATCTGGATTATAAGGGTATTTACTGGCGCAATCGTTATGTGGAAAAAAATCGGGGAGATTATATTGGCGTTGCCAGTAACTTGGGAAACAAATCTGAGATTAAATTAAAACAGGGAATTAGTGTATTAGGCTTCAAGTATTCTCTGCTGCCGGAATTGGATATTAAGGCTGAAGCCTCTCTTGACCAAGTGGAGTTTGATGCTTTTTGGGAAGCATTTCCCCCTGGATTCTTGGGGATGTTTCCTGACGGTGTGTTGGGGAACCCACAGACAAAAAACCGAACCCTGGGAGCGGAGATTCAAGTTGATTATGAAATATCTGAGCAAAACCTGCTTACCCTGGGCTGGAACCTGGAACGGATTAAACAGTTTGACACTAAGCACACTGCCAATTTTGATCCCAATACCCTGGCGCCACTGTCATCTTTTCAGGAAGCCCCGAATTGGAATAAAAATGTAAAGCGAAACATATGGGCTTTATATGTCCAGGACGGTTGGAATATCACCGATGATATAAGCCTGACAATAGGCGGCAGATATGACCATTACAGTGATTTCGGGGAAACATTCAACCCCCGCGGGGGATTGACCTGGCAGATTGTCCAACCACTGGGGGTAAAACTACTCTATGGTAGCGCCTTCAGGGCGCCCAATTTTGAACAATTATATAATATCAATAACCCGGCCCAATTGGGCAACAAGGATTTAGATCCCGAAAAAATAACCACCTATGAAATAGAATTAGACTACCAGATCATGCCGCAACTCGTGCTGCGGGTAAATTATTTTAACAACCAAATAAAGGATTTGATAGTGGTTGCACCTACCACTGCCGGGGAGTTGCGCTTTGAAAATAATGACGGGACCACTAAAATATACGGTTCGGAAGTGGAGTTACAGTACCAAGTAAAAGGTGGCTATTACGGTTATGTAAACTATACTTACCTAAATCCCAAGGATGAACATGGGCGTCGGATTCCGGATGTGGCGTTGCATCGGGGAAATTTGGGTTTAAATCTTCCGCTGACTAAGTATATAAACTCCAACACCAAGCTTTTGGTAATGGGTAACCGATATAGAGCCGAGGGAGATACCAGAGATAAGCTAAGCAGTCATACAGTTGTAAATCAAAGTGTTATATTAAAGAACTTGCTGGATAATTTCGAAATTCAAGCCACCGCATTTAATCTTTTTGACGAAGACTATCAGGATCCGGCTCCAGCCAACACCATTACCGGGGATTACCCACGGCCCGGTATTCACTTCTTGCTTGAAGCCCGCTATACCTTCTAGCTATAAATGCCAATCATCCCACTCTTACTCTTTACAAGCACTCCTGGCAGCTTCGATTTTTTGCAGCTTTTCCGCCATCCTCCATGGGGGCCCCTTTATTCCCTTTTGATATAACTCAACCAACTGCGAATTAATGGTAAATTCGTTTCCCTTAAGGGGCGCCCAGGTGTTTGATTTATATTTAATAAAGTCGGAAACCATATCTTCGATTATATCCGCTACATCAGGGCTTATATAAAATTGAGGAACCAGCCAGTTAACATCAGGCTTTATAGTTCCATCCTGAATAGCCTCGTATGCTAAAGCGGTACCTGGAAAGACTCGTATGCCATACATAATGGGGGTAAAAATTGGATTTATTTTGTCAATCGTATCGAATGTTTCCAAAATTGTTTCCCGGGTTTCTCCCGGCCCCCCTAAAAGCAGCCAAAAGCCAAAGTCAGTTCCCAAACTATGCAGTGTAGTCGCTGCCCGTATAATTTGAGATTTGCTGAAACCCTTGCACATCTTTTTAAGCATTTTTTCCGAACATGTGTCAATTCCAACATAAAAAGCGCTACAGCCGGCCTTTAGCATGAGAGTTACGGTTTCTGCGTTTATTGTTATTGGATTAAGGTAACCGTTCCAGCTAAGTTTAAGCCCCCTTTTTATAATTTCCTTACAAAAATTCCGCACATGTTCCTCAGAAAAATTAAACACACTATCGGTTAGATTAAAATAATCATAACCTCTCTCCAGGAACATTTCTATCTCATCTACAATACGCTGGGCAGATCTGGGCCGAAAACGTTTACCTTCAATAACCGGATAGGTGCAATAGTTACATTCCATTGCACAACCCCGAGTAGTTGAAATACTCGCATATCCACCACAACTAAAATATTTCTGGTAATCAACTAAATCTATCTGCTGGAAGGGAAGCGTATCCAGCACTTTCCTGGGAATGTGCTTAGGCGGGTTAATGTTAATCACTCCTTCGTTTCTATATACCAAACCGTCTATATGAGGATAATGGGTGGGATCATTCAATATCTTAAGCAGCCCATCCAGAGCAATCTCCCCTTCTCCCACGATTCCAAAGTCCGCCCCCAGGAAGTCCAGTATTTCAACCGGCATGATTGAATAGCCTGCCCCACCCAACACTATAGGCCCCTGATAGTTGGCCTTAATCAGCCCAACAACCTGTTGGATGAACGGCAGGTACTCACAGGAAGAAAAAAAGGTAACATTATCTATGTTTCTGATGGTTACCCCTACTATATCCGGCTTATGTATTTCCAGGTCATTCCTAAGCGTAGCTTCTATGTCATTCTGCAGGCAAAGATCGCAAATCACCACCTCGTGCCCTTTAGTTTTCAGATGCGCCCCCAAATACAATAGCCCAATCGGAGGGATGGGGGGAATTATTTGATTTGTATTAACTAATAAAACTCTCATGATATAAATCGGCAAACTTATTATCTAAAGCCATACGTTATATACAAATTAATCTGTTTTTTTCACATTGATAAAATAATAACATAAAATAACTATTATAACAGTAGTTTTTTGTCTGTTTTTTATCAGCAACGTCCGGTCAGATTTTTGCAAGTGACCAGAATACCCATGGCCACCACTTTTATCTTGTTATGTTTATCCGGTGATAGCTGTTTAAAGAAGGAAGAGAGGGACTCGGCAGAGCGACCCTCAAGCGGTAAAGAGAACCCCCATGGAACCGGCCAGATCGTAGATGAGGGTATTATCCTACATCTTCTACCTCCCGCCAGGATCGGGGGAAGAACCATAATTATGCCCCAATAAACAGGGCATTTATTCCCGCCCCAGGTTTTTTTGTTTTCTCACTCAATCGGCTCCCACCGCACATGCTATCCTCAAAATAATTTTTTTAATCTGCATTTGTCGTTTCAGTTATTGGGTAATTCAACTTTTTTGGTTCAATTCACTATTTACAACTAAGTACCTTTGTGTAAAATGTGCGGTCAAGTGGTATGTCAGTTGCTCCTAATCAGAAACTGGATATGGGTAATCAAAAGCGTAATTTTTTTTGGCCTATCCCATGACATATGTGACAAGTGTTGATGTTCGGCAAGTAAAAAATATAACAATAACGGTGGGAGGTGTGCAGTGGATGGTATCGGCAAATCAAGCAGTTATCGTCTTAAAGTTTTATTTACAGTTATAGGGATTATGTTGGGGATTACGCTAATCGCCGGCGCCTATTACTGGCCGGAAGTTAAGTTGGCGGGATCCAGTTTGATACGACAATCAGTAGATGTTCAGCAACGCTTCTCTTTAGTCAATTATAAGTTATATGCAAAGTTTTCAGAACAAAAATGGGTCAAGCAGGTTCTGTCCGAGCAATATTGGTTAGCCAGGAATTGGTTGATTTGGGGTGTGGTGTTTGGATTAATTTTGCCGGTAATTGTCTTTTTGTTGACTTATGGTGGTTACTGGGGGAGGCTGCTGTTTTTTTCCAACGCAGATCGAGCAAGTGATAGCCGGCGGAAAATGTGGCTGATTAAGCGCAAGATAATAGAGGCACATTGGCGCAACAGCCGATTTAATATGGAACAGGTGACCCTTAATGTGTTCGTATTGGGACTGTGCTGTTTCGGCCTGGGTTTGACGGTTCATTCTTACCTGTTGACTTCGCGTATATTGGCAACTGCCGGTCTGTCCGGTTTTTTAGTCATGTCTTATGGGTTATTCTTCTTCTATTTATTTATGAAGCGTTACTCCCTGAGACAGATGGCGTATATATTGGATAATAAGTTACGCTTAAAGCAGGGGTTGGTTACCAGCCTGGATGTTCAATCAAAGAATCCATCCCGGCTTGAACTTTTTCTGCTCAATGATACTGCCGCCAAAATTGAGTATAAGTCTATTCCTAAGCTATTTCCATATCGTCCACCCCGCCTGAAAATCGGTTATTTGGTTTTTCAATTAGGATTAATTTTTATGGTAGCGCTAACTATTGGCCTGATCCAGCCCAGGTTGGCTCAAAGCTATTATGCCGCTAAGAGTATAAATTCGTCATTGGCTGAACACACCCTGCCAATCGGGGAACTTATAATTCAACAAGCTGAAGATATAAAGGCTCTGGGCCACGAATTGGAGCGCTCCCCAACTCCTCATTTTCAGGATGTAGCCAGTGAATTGGAGATATTAGCCCAGGAGATGGTAACTATAGGGGAGCAGGATGGTCTTGCAAATGCCGGGAATGCTAAAATAGTTGCGGAGCGTAACCCAAGTTTTCAGCGACAGTTACCGACGATATCCGGGATTAAAGCCGCCTTTATCCCAGCGCCTGCCGCAGATAGATTAATAGCCGATACCTATGAACCGGATGTACCCTCAACTATTATGTTATCGCCGGAAGCAATGGCGGAGTTGGTGGCTTCCTTTGGTTATACGCCCCAGGGGACTGATCATCCAATCGGATTATCGTTTGTTTCCCGGACTAAATATAAAGCCGGTAAAAACCGGGGAACCGAGCAGGCTTTAAATGAAATTTCAGCCGAATTAGCACAAATAGCTAAACAAATAACCGAGCCAACAGCAGGAAATAATTCCAGCCCGCAAAATATAAATAATTCCGCTGATCAGGGGGAGGCACAGGCCGGGACAGCGGCTACCACCGGCGCCGATCTGTCATTGAAAAACATGGCTGATAAGCTGGAGCAGTTGGCTAAGCAGCTTAAAAAAGCCCAATTACCTGTTTCCAGTAAGTCACAAGTAATTAAGAATAAATTGTGGGTTAAAGGAGAGCAGTTTGAGGAACTGGCCCGCAAATTATCAAGCTGGGATGCTAAAGAAAAACAAAATCAAAAATCAGCCGAAAAAAATGATAACCAGCAAAAAGAAAATTCTGTGGCTGCTTTAACAAAACAGAAGGCTGAAATCAGAATGATATCCAACGAGCTAAGTAAATCAGCCCGGAAATTAAGCGGATTAAACAGCCTGCTTCGGAGCGGCTCGAGGCGGTTAAGCAAGGGACAGCTATTCCTTTATAGCGGGCAATACGGAGGCGGCGAGGCGTTAATCATCAGTGGCAGAAAAGACCAACCGAGTAGCTCCGAGCTTAGCTCAAAACCAAAGCTTAGAATAGGCGGTGAATCACCCCCACATTTCCATAAACAGGTAACCAATATATCGCCAAGTAATAGTTATTGGGATGGTCCTGAAGATGAACAATCCAGGAAAGCAATTATAGCCCATGGGAATAATAGGGGCAGCTCAAAGCGTCCGGCAAATGTAAATCTGGGAGATGGTCAACGTGAGCAACCATTGCCGGGAAGGCAGTCCAAAGCCTCCAAGCCCCGGACTTTTAGAAATAACGACCAGCAGTTGGCGTATTTACCGGATAGAGCTGGATTACCCGGCGGGGATAGACAGGGGAATGATTTGGGTAAGCTGAAAAACAATCGGGCCTTTGAGCGGCAGGCGGCTTCGCTGCGTTTTATGGGGGCGGCTAAGCCGGATAA
>JAJRUS010000020.1 GCA_024277675.1 bacterium
GGTGAGTGTTATCGATTTACAGCATCAGATTATTCCGGATAAGATTACGCTGCCCGGTAGAGTGTTGGGGCTGGGGCTTGCGCTGCTCTCTCTCTTACCGGTAAATTGGGGGCAATCCCTGTTGGGCCTGGGGGTGGGGGGAGGTATTTTATATTCAGCCGCAATATTGAGTCGTGGGGGAATGGGCGGCGGAGATATAAAACTGGTGGCCTTAATCGGCGTATTTTTAGGCTGGCAGCAGGTGTTGCTTACTATATTTGTGGGAGTGTTTTCGGGGGCTATAGTTGGGGTTGCGCTGATGGCCTTAAGGGGTAAGGGCAGAAAAGATAAAATTCCATTCGGCCCCTTTCTGTCCCTGGGGGCGCTGATCTCCATCTTCTGGGGATGGGAGATTATTAACTGGTATTTATCCATTTCCGGATTATAGGGTGACGAAGTTCCCTTTAATGAAGGGGCGGCGGCCTCTGCCGGCAGGGTTTCATCAAGGTTTTGGGTCTTTTATGAATAATCAGGGGGGGCAGCGTGGGCTTTTCAAAATCCAACACCGCCGGAGTTAGCTTAAGAACAAAATTGGGACTGTTTATCCTGGTTTTAATCCTGGGGTTTGCCATTTTTGATGTGGGGTTGTTAAAGGCTTTATATGGCCAACTCAAATATACCCATATACAGGAGTCTCAGTTAAATCAAATACGCCAATTATTACTTAATATTTTTATTGTTAAGATGTTATGGTTGCTTGTCTTAAGTGGTATAGCCATCGTCTTTGGATTTTGGATAATAAAGCCTTATAAAGATAAACTGGCTGAGAAAAGGCGCGCTGACCGGACGCCAGAGGACAGGAAGCCCGATGCTTCCTGATAAGCCGGTAGTCAGCTAACTTCGGACTAAAGGTTGGGCCTGGCATATGTTGGATGTGATAATCTATAGCGGTTTTGCCGGAATTGTCACCTGTGTGGGGGTAGTACTGGTATTGTATTATGAAGGGCTTAAGCGATACACGGTGTACCTTGTCTCTTTTGCGGTGGGGATACTCCTGGGCGCCAGCTTCTTTAATTTAATACCTGAGGCGATACAGTTTATTCCCTCATATGCCAGCATGACAGTATTGGCCGGATTTCTGCTGTTTTATTTGCTGGAGAATGTGGTTATTATCCATTCCTGTGCTGAGGCTGAATGCAAACTGCATCGCCTGGGCTGGATGTCTTTCTGGGGTTTGTTTTTTCATTCACTAATGGATGGAGTAGCTATCGGGGCCGGCTTTGAGGTAAGTAAGTCACTGGGAATAGTTACCGCCCTGGCGGTTATATTCCATAAATTACCAGGTGGAATAATTACTGCCGGCTTACTGCTTAAAGCCAATTTCAAGCGCCGGACAACGCTTTATTATTCACTTTCAGTGGGTCTGGCCACCCCTTTTGGGGCAATTATTACCAATCTTTTAGCTTATCAATTAACCGAAACTATAATGGGGGTTCTGCTGGCCTCAGTGGCGGGAAGTTTTATCTATGTAGCTGCTGCGGATCTGATTCCGCTTACCCATGATGAACATAATATAGTAAATATATTTCAGGTTTTTTTGGGAGTGGGGGTTATATTTGGAGTGAAAGCATTCCTGGGGTAATACTTATTTATCCCGAATAATTTGAGATAAATAAGTTAAGCCGGTTTCACATCGAACATTGGGTTGTTTAACCTGAAAAATTCAGGTTTTATTAATGGCAAGTTGTATTCAGCCTGAAACTATAGTTTTATCAGCTTCCAATCTATATTGTTTATACCAATCAATAGTCTTTTTCAAACCCGCCTCAAATGAAGTCCGGGCTTTAAAGCCGAACTCTTTCCAGGCAGTTGATACATCCAGCATCCGGCGTGGTTGCCCATCCGGTTTAGAGGTATCCCGGATAATTTCACCCTTAAAGCCGGTTAATTTAGCTATAAGTCCGGTTACCTCCTTTATTGAAATTTCAAAGCCGGCCCCCAGGTTTACCGGGGCGGGTTTATTATACTTTTCGGTAGCCAGCAGGATCCCTTCGGCGGCATCTTCCACGTAGAAAAATTCTCTGGTCGGTTTGCCGGTTCCCCAAACCACAATATGATCCGCTCCTCGTTCACTGGCTTCAACACACTTTCTAATCAAGGCCGGGATGACATGGGAAGTCTGTAAATCGAAGTTATCTCCCGGCCCGTAAAGGTTGACCGGTAACAGATAAATAGCGTTAATTCCATACTGTTCACGGTAGGCCTGAGCCTGCACCAGCAACATTTTCTTGGCCAGACCATAAGGAGCATTGGTTTCTTCGGGATAACCATTCCACAAGTCGTCTTCTTTAAAAGGAACCGGGGCAAACTTGGGATAGGCACAGACGGTTCCGATAGCTACAAATTTTTCAACCCCCTGCCTTCTGGCAATCTCCATTAATTGCACACCCATCATGAGATTATCATAAAAAAACTTTCCCGGATTATCCCGGTTGATCCCAATTCCACCAACCGCAGCCGCCAGATGGATAACAATATCAGCTCTAAAATCCCGGTACAGGCGACAAACTGCTTCCATATCTACCAGGTTATAATCTTTGCTTCGAGGTACAAAAATATTCTTTGCGCCCCGTTTTTTGAGTTTCTCCAGCACAAAGGAGCCTAAAAAACCAGCTCCGCCGGTAACTAATATTTTCTTGTTTTCCCAAAAACTCAAATTTTACTCCACACCAGTGATGAACCAGACCACAAAGCCAAAAAATTATATCATTTCTCTACATACTAATCAAACAAATATAGGCCATTGATTTCAGTATATTATGGAGCGAATAATCCAAAGCGGGGGGACTTGCCGGCGGTAAATATAAGATAACCAATTATTCGACTTAAATAAAGCCCGACAGACTTCTATATCCAAGTATAAAAAACAGAGCACAAGCAGAGGGGGGTGATATAGCTTAAGCGAATAAAAAAGATTCACCCCATGCTATTTAGCGTGACATTTTAAGCAACCGGGGGTTTGTTTGCTTTTAAGCAATTTAGGGATATCAGCTTTATTGTCCAACTCGCGAGACATTGCTTTTATGGCATCTCTAAAGTGACGCGACATTCCGCAGTTCCTTAAGATAAAGACCTTTGCCGTATTCTTATGTCCGAAGGTCAGCCAACTCTTGTTGTGCACGGCCCCCTTTACTGCGCTATCGATTACATAAATAGCCCGTTTAGCATTTATTTTCTTGCCGGATGCAAAATCCACTGTTTGAATTTTTTTCGGCTTATGATTTTTCAAAATCATAGCCGCACAATAAAAGGAACAAGCCTCAAACGTTTCCTTATCCTTGGTAGTAATAGTGTACCTGGTATTGGCAAAGTCACTCAAATCCAACCCACAAACATAGCATTTACTATCTGCCCAGCCGTTTACCGCCATCAAACTAACCAATATAAGACTGCATAACAAAATAAACAAACTCGTTCTGTTAGACAATAAACCCATTTGGCGCTCCTTTTATTTTAGTGGCGTAGCATAGAAGACGAGACCTGATAATGTAGCATCTAATATGTAGTGAGCAATTATTATGCCTTTTTATTACCCCTTGATTCATGTTTTAACTTATTGAATATATGTGCTTTATGTGGCAGGCATTTTCAGCCTGCTGCCAAACACATCCAGCTTTAGTGTCATTTTGACAAAAGCCAAAGCGATAACTTGTCAAAATGACAGAAGGCAAAACCCCGCTGCCGGGAAATCAATTGGAATTCGACTACCACAAAGAATATGGCAAACAGCTACCTTAAGTTTATGGATATGCCGGGAGATAACACACGCTGGAATAAGCGAACCATTACCCCTGGTTTTTATCCTCGCTAAACAGCGCATTGAGATCAGCCATCAACATATCCAGGTCAATGCCGTGCATAAGTGCGCCGTTCTCAATTGATTCCGCAGTAGCCCCCATACAGGAGAAGCAGCCCATATTATATTTGGAAAATACCTCAATTGCTTTAGGGTGAGCCTGCAAAGCTTCTTCTATAGACATTTCTTTAGTAATCATCAACAATTTTCTCCTTTTTAAGATTGGCTTTATGCCAAAAGACTTGCTTTGTTCAATTAAATTATGTTACCATACTTTTTCGAAAATTTTTACTTATTATTTAAGCCCGCACATTAGGAGATATTATGCCCGGCAAATGTGAAATCTGTGGTAAAAGCGTCCAGTTTGGCTGCAATGTAAGCCATGCCCACAATAAAACCAAGAAGATGTGGCACCCCAACATTCAACGGGTGAGAGTCCTGGTGAATGGTCAGCACCGTAAGGTGAATATCTGCACTGGCTGCCTTCGTTCAGAAAAAGTATCCAAGGTTGGCTAGAGTATATCACTGCACAACTTAAAATGTCTATAAAAATGTGCTAGTACATCGTCAAGCTTGTTTTGACGGGCATGGCTTTTTGCCTTTCAAGCCAAGAGACTGAATTAACCCGTCAAAAGCTGATTGACAGTCTACTAGGCTGCTCTTACTCGCTCCACCTTTAAAACATCCTTAATCTGCTTAATTGATTTAATTATCTTATTCAGGTGTTTTAAATCATTTACTTCAACTACAAATTGATGGGTGGCCTGCTTTTCCTCGGTGGTGTGAATGTTAGCGGTTAATATATTAGCCGTCGTTTTAGAAATAGCCTCTGTAATTTCGGCCAATAATCCGGGGCGATCCCCGGAAAGTACTGCGATACCTACCGGTTGAGTGCCCTCTAATTTCGGCCCCCATTCAACCTCAATCTGGCGTTCAGGGTCAGCGCTCAGGGATATTACATTAGAACAATTTACCCGATGGATAGAAACTCCTCTGCCGCGCGTGATAAAACCAATGATTTTATCCCCCATTACCGGATTACAGCATTTGGCAAAGTTTATCAATAAGTCGTCCAGGCCCTCAATTTTAACCCTCCGGCCGGCGGGAAGCGTCAATTTCCGCATCATCTGCTTAAACTTGGATTTATCCTTGGCAGGGGGCACAGATTGAGTTTGTACCAGACGGCTGACCATCTGTCGGGCAGAGACCTTGCCATAACCAATCGCCGCCATCAGTTCCCCCACATTCTGAAAGCTAAGTTGTTTGGCCAACTCAAGCATTTTTCCCGTTTTTTCCAGCTTGCCTAAGTTGATGCTATTCCGCCGCATTTCTTTCTCACAGATTTCCTTTCCCAGGGTGATACTTCGTTGCCGCTGTTCTACTTTCAGCCAATGCCGTATACAATTAATGGCCCGTGAGGTTTTCACCAGCTTAAGCCAGTCCCGGCTGGGAGTATGCTTGGCCAGGGTTAGTATCTCTATTATATCTCCATTTTTTAATTCATATTTTAAAGACACAATCCGGCCATTTACTTTGGCCCCGACACATTGATGGCCCACATCGGTGTGAATACTATAAGCAAAATCAATCGGGGTAGCGCCCTGCGGAAAGCTTTTTACCTCGCCTTTGGGAGTAAATACATAAACCTCAGCGGTAAATAAATCGGTTTTAATGGATCGTAAAAATTCGCGGGGGTCCTTGAGGTTCTGTTGCCATTCCAGTAATTGCTGGAGCCAGAGCAGTTGTTTATCATGTTTGTCCGCCGGTTTATTCTTTTCTTTGTACTTCCAATGAGCGGCAATACCCCGCTCGGCGATGCGATGCATTTCGGTGGTACGAATTTGTACTTCCAGCGGTTTGCCTTGCGGCCCGATTACCGCTGTATGCAGGGATTGATACATGTTGTGTTTAGGCATAGCCACATAGTCGTCAAATTCACCCGGAATAGGCGTCCACAACGAATGAATAGCCCCTAATGCAGCATAGCAATGTTGGACCGAATCGGTTATAATCCTTACGCCTAATAAGTCCATAACATCGTCAAACTGGATGCCTTTGTCCTGCATCTTATGATAAATACTATAATAGTGTTTGGGCCGGCCCACCACTTCTCCCGGTAAATCAGCCTTTATCAGTTCTGCCGTAATAAGTTTTTTTACCTCTTCGACGGCCTGCAGCCGCTGTTTTCGGGTTTGAGCCACTTTATGTTCAATGTCTTTATAGCTCACCGGCTCTAAGTACCTGAATGCCAGGTCTTCTAACTAACATTTCAGGCGACCCATTCCCAGGCGGTTGGCCAGTGGGGCATATATCTCCCTGGTTTCCTGGGCGATCCGGTGTTGCCTTTCGGGGGGAACATATTCCAGGGTTTTCATGTTGTGTAATCGATCAGCTAATTTTACCAATACTACCCTGATATCCTGGGCCATGGCCAAAATCATTTTGCGTATATTTTCGGCGGCCTGTTCCTCAATATTGCTGAAGGCCATGCGGCTAATCTTGGTAACCCCATCCACCAGGAAGCGTACTTCTCCCCCAAACAGCCGTTCGATTTCGTTCAGTGTGGTGAGGGTGTCTTCTACTGTATCGTGCAGTAAACCCACCGCTACGGTAATAACGTCTAAATTCAGATCGGCCAGAATTCCGCTTACTTCCATAGGATGGATAAGATATGGTTCTCCCGATAGGCGCACCTGTCCCTGATGGACTTTGGCGGAAAAAACATAGGCTTTACGGATAAGCTCCACTTCAGCCGCTGGATTATAAGCGGTTACCCTATCGACGATATCTCCCAAACGCAACATATTTCCGGCTCGCCTCAGTTAATCTTAAACAAGGTTAATGATTGATATACTGCTGATTTCAGCCTACCAGCCAGGATACTGGATGTCAAGTGGATGATTAGTGAATATGGCCGGTGAGCTTATTTTTAGACACTTAGATAATGAGACTGTCGCCAAATAGCGAAAATGGCTAAAGATTCTAAAGCTACCATTTTATAACTTATTGATATAAAGGGGGTAGCGACCAACGGGAGCGTATGGGGAATCCCCTCCATTGGATTGGGCGACACGCCCATAAGGGGAAAAAGCAAGCTGTTGCGTAATAGCAGTCTCGGATGACCAGCCTGAATTAATATTCGGTGGGTGAGGGCGGGATTTCCCGGGCTGCCTTTAGTTCAATTTCATAGCGGCGTATATCCTTAATATTAGCCTGAAGGGTGGCATTAAAGCTTCTGGTGGTATCCTTTATAAAGTTCCTTATGCTAAAGGGAGCGTTGTTTTTTAAATTGCCGGCGGCATCATAAACCTGGATAACAAAATCGGCCTGCCTCAAATCCTTACCGGAGTTATTGACCAGCCCGCCTTGAACTTTAGTATAGGTGGTGGACGATTTTATAAAATTTATATCTTTAAGAACAAAGCCGGTAGCGGTTTTAATTAGCGTAACCTGCTTTTGCTTAAGCTCAATTTTGTGGCTGGCTATCTTCCTAGCATCGGTTTCAATGCTGGTATTAAATTCCCTGGTGGAGCCGGTGGCAAAATTTCTTATATTAAAAGCAGCGCTTTTTATTAAATTACCGGCCTCATCGTAGGCATGAAGCATAAATTCGGCCTGTGGCAGGAATTTACCGGAGTTATTGGTTAACTTACCGCTGACCTTGGCATGCCGCCGGGAGATTTTTTTAAATTGTATATCCCGGGAAACAAAATCCTCGCCGGAGTGAGCATAATTAATTACGCTCAATGATGATGCCATCAGCAAGCACACAACAATCCATCGCATACCTTTCATCGCAACCACCTCCATATGTACACCTTTTCGCTGATTATTTCATCCTATTCGCTCTAACTCAAGCCCCTGTTCTTTGTTTATCTGACAAGCAAAAACCAGGACTATCAGAGGCATATTCATCACTTAATTTATTTATACCATTTAATTAACCGGTTGTTGCCCAAATCGTTTTAATTGGTCAATAAATATGATACAACATGGGAATGATAAGTCAAGTTATATCAGCATGCCGGATTTTAAAGCAAGTTCAGAAACTTGTCGGACTTTAGCGGCAAAATATGGTATAATGGTCAGAAATAAATATTTGCCATGAGGGGGCCATTTACTCAACAATGTATAATTTACCCCCTAAAAAATCAGAGCCGGCCCGGCCTGCCGGCAGAGGGGCTTCCAATGTTTTGTCCTTTTATGAATAATCAGGTGTCAGCTAATGAGTAAAAAGCGTCAGCTATTAGGTAAGCAGGGAGAGCGGGTTGCCGAAAAGTTTATTAAACGCCGGGGGTATAAGGTACTGGAGCTTAACTATCGCTGTGCATTAGGGGAACTGGATATTATAGCTGAAGATCATGGGGTGTTGATCTTTGTGGAAGTGAAGACCAGACTGACCACCGGCTTCGGTGTGCCCCAGGCAGCGGTAACCCCCGCCAAGCAGCAAAAGATGGCTCAAATCGCTCAGAATTATCTGGCTCATAAAGAACTATGGGGCGTGGACTGCCGCTTCGATGTAGTCGCCGTCAGCCTTACCAATGACGGGCAACTGGAGCAGATAGAGCTGATTAAAGATGCCTTTCAATTATAAAATCCAGCTACTTATAAATAACTGATTGCTGCTGTACCCAACACCTGAATTACTTGGGTTCACGAAGCAGATAGAACACTACTTCAGGAGAGCTGCAATTCGGATTTGTATCCGGGATAAAAATCTTTAAAAAAAGTTTACGGCCATCTGGACTAAGGGTGGCTTTGCCTATTGGGTAATCCCCGGCCAGCGTACGACACTTTATCATTTTAGGCCATAATTGTTCATATTTTTTGCCTTGGTGAATATAAAAGGCGCTGATTTTGCCATCCTTAATAGTACCATAAATTTGCCTGCCGTTTTCTGAGGGTTGAGCCTTGCTGCAATCCCCATCCGGGCAATAGCTGTGTTCAATCAACTCAAATTGATTCTTTTGCTGATTTTCCTGATCTTCTATCGGCTTAATTTGATAGCGCAAGAACCCGCCTTCGTTAATCCACATGCCAGTTATATTCTGGACTGATTCAGCCGGGAAATCCAACCACCTCGGTTCAGGTTTAGGTGCAGTGGCAGCACAGGCACCTATGGTGAAGAACATAATGATGAGTAAAATTTTACGGAAAGGTTTTATTGTTCTCATAATACACCTCACTAAGAAAAATGCCGGTTCGGAAGGTTGTCGACCCATTTTGCATAGGAGTCTGTCGGACTTTAGATAATTCTACTGCGTAAAGTGATAAACATATCCATTTTCCCGCTCATTTTCGTTAAATAGATACACTTTTCGCCTGATATACGCCAGCAGCCCTCCCAGTAAAATCATCTCCCGCTCGCGTTGGCTCAAATTGCTTTTAAGAGTAATATCGCAGCCCTTGGTTTTATTGTGTAGTTTTATTGGCATACTGTTCTCAAGACTGTCCCTGAGCTGGTTTATGCTTATTTCGTTCCCTTGCTCTATGGTGTCGTAGTCGGTGACAACAGCAAACTCAAGCGGCAGGATACCGTAGTTTATCAGGTTGTTGCGATGAATACGGGCAAAGGATTTGGCGATTACCGCTTTTACTCCCAGATACATAGGGGCCAGCGCCGCATGTTCTCTGGATGACCCCTGGCCGTAATTCTCACCGCCCACAATTATACCGCCTCCCAACTTTTTGGCTCTGTCGGCAAAGCCGGCATCCAGGTTGCTAAATACATATTCAGAGATAGCCGGAATATTTGATCTAAACGGCAACACCTTGGAGCCGGCCGGCATAATATCATCCGTGCTTACCCCATCCCCCAGTTTTATCAATACCTGACAACTTATCTCGTCTTCTAATTCACCTTTAAGCGGCACTTCCTTTATATTGGGCCCTTTTATTACCTCAACCCTATCCGGTTCAGCCGACGGGGGATATAGCCGGTTATCGTTAATCAAATAATTTTGTGGCTCGGCAATCTCGGCCAGATATATATCGCTTTCCATCGGATCGACCATTTCCCCGGTCAGCGCAAACAGGGTGGCCGCTAATGGATTGCATAAGTAAACCCCGGCGCTTTTGTGGCCGCAACGCCCATGGAAATTGCGGTTAAATGAGCGTACCGATACGGCGCCCGTTCCCGGCGATTGGCCCATGCCGATACAGGGGCCGCAGGCCGCCTCCAGCAGACGCACTCCGGCACAAATCAAGGCTGAAATATCACCCTCGCGGGCCAGCATTTCATATACTTGTTTTGAGCCGGGATTTATAGTCATGCTGAGCTGGGGCGCCAGGGTGCGGCCCTTAAGTATAGCGGCTACCGCCTTTAATGTTTGATAAGAAGAATTGGTACAACTGCCCACACATACCTGGTCTACTTTAGTGCCTTTTAGGGTGCGAATGGGGACTACATTATCCGGGCTGTGCGGCTTGGCGATCAAGGGTTCTAACTCACTTAAATCAAGTTCCAACACCGCATCGTATTCAGCATCCACATCAGGCCCCAGTTCCAGCCAGGCAGCTTCTCTGCCCTGAGCCTTTAAGAACCCCCGGGTGCGTTCATCGCTGGGAAATATAGAACAGGTCAGCCCCAGCTCGGCCCCCATATTGGTGATGGTGGCCCGCTCGGTGAGGCTTAAGTCAGCCACCCCCGGCCCGCCGTATTCAATAATCCAGCCTACCCCGCCCTTTACGCTAAGCCGCCGTAATAGCTCCAGGATAACATCCATGGCGGTCACCCAGGGGGTTTTTAGTTGACCCTGCACGTGCACCAGTGTCACTTTGGGCATATTAAGTTCATAACAGCCGCCGCCCATCACCGCCGCAATATCCAGGCCGCCGGTGCCCATGGCGATCATGCCCATGCCCCCGGCAGTCGGAGTGTGGCTGTCGGAACCTAAAAGTATCTTGCCCGGAGCCGAAAAGCGTTCTAAGTGCAGTTGATGACAGATACCGTTTCCGGGAGCCGAAAAATAGGCCCCGTATTTGCTGGCTGCGGTTTGCAGATACAGATGGTCATCGGGGTTGCGAAAATCGGTTTGCAGGATATTGTGATCTACATAAGAGACGGCCAGCGGGGTTTTTATGCGGGGAATTCCCATTGCCTCAAATTGCAAATAGGCCAGCGTACCGGTAGCATCCTGCGTCAGTACCTGATCAACCTTAAGGCTTACCCTTTCACCGGCTTGTAAATTTCCCGCTGCCAGATGTCGTTTAAAAATCTGCTGCACCAAATTATAGCCCAATATTCTTCCTCCAGATTAGTTCATATAAAAATTGCTGAATCGCTTTTTATTACCTTCTGCTGTAGCAGGATAATCATAAATGGAGCGCCGGGGGATGTCAACCTTAAAGCTTGTCACTATAATGGAATTAGCTTCAAAGCTGCCAAATAGCCCGCATAATTCGGGTGAAATGTAATTATGGCATATGTGGCACTTATTTTGCACATATTAATTTTGTGTATCTTATGGTATAATATGTAGATATGAGGGTAATCAAAATGAATTTTATCATGAAATGCCTTACGAAGCTAATCATCGCTTTGCTGCTTTTGTTTATAATACCCGTTCCAGGTTCAGCCGCTACGCTCCGTGTACCGGGGGATTATGCTCAAATTCAACCGGCGATTAATGCAGCCGTTGATGGAGATACGATATTGGTAAGTGATGGTACCTATATTGAAAACATAGATTTTCTGGGCAAAGCGATTACCCTGAAGTCTGAAAACGGGGCCGCCAATACGATAATAGATGGTAATCAAAATGGAAGTGTGGTGACTTTTGCCAGTGGAGAAGACAGCAACTCCGTATTGGAAGGATTTACGATTACTAACGGGAATGGTACCCGCGTCTGGTGGTTCATTACCAGAGGCGGCGGTATTTATTGCGTTAACTCTTCACCCAGGATCACCAATTCTATTATAAGTAATAATACGGCTTGGGGCGGGGGCGGAATTTATTTTTATATATCTTCGCCGATAGTTAATAATTGTCCTGTTAACAACAATTCAGCCGTACGGGGCGGGGGATTTTTTGTACAGGAGTCCTTACCCGAAATTACGCATTCTACCATCAGCAGCAACACCGCCTGGGAGGGTGGCGGGATTTATGCGGTGGATTCTTCATGGCTGACGGTGTCAAACAGCATCTTATGGGGAGATCAGGCGTCTTCTGCCGGCGATGAGATATATTTAGATGCTACAAGCGCTGTTGATATTACTTATTCCGATATAGCGGGCGGTTGGGCAGGAGCAGGCAACATTAATGCTGATCCGCTGTTTACAACTGATGGGACTTATCATCTGAGCACACTCTCGCCCTGTATCGATACCGCTACTGATGTAGGCGCCGCTCCCAATGATATAGACGGCGATCTCCGGCCTCAGGGGGCTGGTTATGACATGGGGGCGGATGAATGGATCTGTGTAATTTCAGTTCCTGATGATTACGTCACTATCCAGGGAGCTATTAACGCTGCCTATGACAGTTGTGAAATAGTAGTCGACGCCGGTACTTATAATGAAAATATAAATTTCGGCGGTAAGGCAGTTACTGTTCGTTCAGCGGCTGGTATGGCCGGCACCACTATTAATGGTAATCAGAATGGCAGTGTAGCTACCTTTGTTAATGGAGAGGGGAGTGACAGCGTGTTGGAAGGATTTACCATAACCAACGGGAACGGGACTCCCAATCAGTGGGGAAGTACGGATGGCGGTGGGATTTATTGTATTGCCGCCTCCCCCACCATCATTGATTGTGCCATCAACAGTAATTCGGCCGGCATTTTTGGAGGCGGTATCTACTGCGAATCCTCTTCGCCCACTATAACTAATTGCATCATCAATAATAATGTGGCCGGTTACGGTTATGGCGGCGGCGTTTTTTGCTGGAACTTTTCCTCCCCGACGATTACGCACTCTACCATCAGCGGGAATTACGCTAATTCTGAGGGCGGCGGCGTTTTTGCCTGGGATTCATCTTCACCAGTAATAGAAAACTGCAACATCAGCAATAACACAGCTAATGCTTCCGGCGGCGGCGTTTTTGGCGACACAGCTTCTCTCAGGATTACTAACTGTACAATTACCGGCAATTCGGCGGATTGGGGCGGGGGTCTTTTTTTCTTTGATTCAGTTGCCACAATTACCAATTGCACGGTAACTGAAAACACAGCATCTTTCTATGGCGGCGGACTTTATGGCTTCTATTATTCCTCCCTGGGGATGGTCAACGGCATTCTCTGGGAAAATACTGCCGGTTTAGGTGATAGCGAGATATATATAGATGTAGCTGATAGTTCAATCGGGGTCACTTATTCTGATATTATGGGTGGTTGGACAGGGAATGGCAATATAGCGGCCGACCCTTTATTTGTTGATCCGGGCAACAATAATTACCATCTGGCCGCGGGGTCGGCATGTATTGATGCGGGCGATCCCGCCAGCGGCCCCCCCGATTTTCCCATAACCGACATAGACGGTGATTCCCGGCCTCAAGCCGCCGGTTATGACATGGGGGCTGATGAATATGTGAGCGCTCTTCTTATAGCCCCCTCCCGTTTTTCGGTCAAAGCGCTGTCCGGGCGGAGAACTATTACGCTGCGTTGGCAGGATAATTCAGCCGGTGAAGACGGCTTTGTAATAGGGCGCAAGCGCGGTAGCTGCAAATCCGGCAACCCCTGGCAGGAAATCGTCGGGGTTCCGGCGAACACCACCAGCTACTTCAACCGAAGATTAAGACCGAACACTAAATATTCCTACCGGGTGCGAGCCTATAAGGCTTATGGTAACTCAAGATACTCCAACTGCCGGACAGCCAGGACACAACCATAGGCGCTTTATTGTCGGGGGCTTAGGCTTAATACCCGATTTGCTCCGCTACTAATACCCAGTTGTATTCAAAGATATACTTATCGACGCCGGCTGTGAATTACTTCACTAAATCCAAATGTCAACGGGCTGTTGCCCCAAATCAATGGATATGTTTTTATGCTAATTGTCTGAGTGGGAACCGTTTTGTCTCAGTTGTCAATATATCTGTGAACATAATTAGTTAATGTAGGGGCGGGGTTCATCCCCGCCCGTGGTTCTGGGGGGGGACAGGGTCAATGACCCACGCCTCTCCCCTACACGAATTTTTGTCAATATGTTCTCTGGGCAACAGCCCGTACTGATATGACCTGGCAGCAAAAAGCCTGCGGCTACCGGGGTAGCCGCAGGCCAGGATGCTGCCTACCTGTTTTTTTGCTGGCTATCAGTATTGAGTATCAAATGGATCCAATTCTTCCCAGGCGATAACGTCTACGCTTGGTCCATCAGCTCCCGGCACCGGCAGGTCTTCCTTAACCTTGGCGCTTTCGTCGTAGTGAATTTTGCTGTTGCCAACCATCCCGATAGAATTAGCGACAATTGCTCCAAAGACCTCGCTGTTGCCGGTCATACTGAAATTGGAGCTATAAGGAGCGTAGATGGTGCCGGCAAATAATCCATTACCTACTATGGTAACCGGACCGGTGGTATCGCTGTAGATGCGCAGATTGCGGGCATTGGCATCGGCGGTACGCATGCAGCAGTGGAAGCCGGTAGTTACCCCTACACTGGCGTGTCCGGCAATCTTGAGTTCAGCCGTCGGATCATTGATGGTATCCAGATAAACCACTACTTCCTGAGTTACATCCACATGAGAGTTGCCGGTGGCCACAAATGAGCTGAAGTTGTATACCCCGCCGGGGAGTTCATACACATCATTGCCGGCAATCTTGAAGTCGGTGAAATTCCCATCCCCATCCATGTCAAAAAGATAGGCCGGATCAATCTGGCTATTGTCATTATTGGTCCTGGTATACTCTATCATCCCGCTCAGGTCCAGGTCACAGGGACAAATATCCTCGGGGAAGTTCTGGTTGGGGTTCTGCTGAATCTTGGCGCCGTAAATATGGGCTTGGGAGCCTAAGCTGTAAGTGCCGCCATAGGTCAGATCACCATATAGCTTGGTGCGGTAATTACCGGTATAATCCAGTTGAACATCCGCATTACCATAAATTATGGCCCGGTTATCTAAAACAATACTTCCGTCTACGGTCACATCGTGATAAACCTTGCTGCTACTGCCGCTGGCGGTATAATCTCCCAGGGCAGTCACGTCGCCATAAATTTTACCGGCGCTGATGTCTACCCAGGTATTAGCCCCGATGTCGCCGTTTTCCTGGTCGTGGTCACTACAACCGCCAACGCTATAACCACCCTCGGAGGAAAGGTAGCTATCCACGATGATACCACCACCGCCGCCGCCCATACCGCCGCCCATACCGCCGCCGCCACTGCTTCCGCTGATAGTCACCCCGCCCTCGCAGGAACAGGCTGCCTTGGCAAAGGTGGTCTTGGTTTCCGGATCGTTGTAGCTGTTTCCCTTGCCCACTTCCACCTTGATCTTTCTAAGCGGGACACCGTTGGCATCAAATGCGGTAGCGATAATGATCCCCTTATTAAGCCCCGCATCATAGGTAAAATCTACTTGAGTCGGGGTGTCGACGCCGGGAGAATCCACTGTTTGCGTTGTCCAATTACTCCACTTGGTTTCGTCTGTCTTCAATTGATACTTGGCATATTCTATGGCGGTTTCCGCCGCATACAGCGCCTGGGTGGAGTCTACCCGGTTCTGTATGGTGCCGGCCTCCTGAGCGCTCTGGACAAAATAGGCCGCCGCTCCCATGGAGAGAACCGTACTTACTACCAGCATCGTGACAAAGGCTATCCCCTGATTGCCCTTAACAGGAGCAACCAGTTTACTCAATATATCCTTTCTCATCTTACTCACCTTACCCTTTCCGGTTAATTTGAAGCAAAAGGTCTTTTTATAGAATATGTCCTCTCTCATCTTTATTCCTCCCTCTCTGTTAAAACTTGTTGGACATTTATTAAAATAAGTTGTAAAGCATTTCCCCCTTTAGTCTGTCATCGGTTACGGGGCTGCACCTCGGCATTGAAATTCATGGTTTCCAGGAGTTCCGCCGGATTAGACTTTAAATCCATCAGGTTCAGGCTAAGGCTTATATTCACCGTATTAGTAGTCGGATCGACCCCATCAAAGTTATCGACAAAAGCCAGAGTGTTTACTTTGATACTAAACCCGCCTTCCATATAGTCGCCGATCAATATCTCATCACAGCCGCCGCCGCTACACAGGTTCATGTACATATTGTCCTCTCGGGTTGTGTCTGCCGGAGTTACTTCCGACCAGTAGTTAAAGACTCCATTGGCGGTAGTAACCGAAATTCCGTTCTGGGCGCCCCCTTCAAAATCGTATACGACTATATTATTATCGGCTTCTCTGATACCGCGGATCGTGTATTCTAAGGCCAGCGTTCCCTGGCGCTGCATTTCTGCCCGGGCATTACCCTGATTGGAAAAAGTGAGCATGCTGTGGGAAAACACATAAGTTCCCAGCATAAAAAAACTCAACACAATCATCCCCACCATCAATTCCACTAAAGTAAACCCTTTTTCATTTTTCAAAAACATAAGCTTATCCTATACTGGTTATGGTGGTATCTACTACCACATCGTCAAAATCCAATTCGGCATCATTATCCGTAACGGTTACCGTAAGCCTTAAAGCATCGGTAGGGCCGCCGACTATCTGGGTATAATCATTGACATTTACATAAACCACATCACTGGTGCGTGAGAAAATAGTATTATCGATAGTAATCGTCGTCGCCACGGGGTTGCCCACCTGGCCTGCCAGGGTGGTAAAATCATTCAGCTTTAGCTCTTCCAGACGACTTTGAGCCAACAACAAAGCCTGACGCCTGGCGCCCTGATTGGCCACCAATAATTTGCCGTTTACATAAGTAGTCCCAAAGGCCAGCACCACCAAAGCAAAGATTATGGTGGCTATTAATGTTTCGATCAGGGTAAATCCGGCTTCCGGTTTTATGCCTTTGAGCTTCCTCATCTTCCAACTCCCCCTGTTAGTCAATTAATGTACCTGACCAGCAATCTCTACGGTTGAAGCCATTGCAGTTTATAGTGGCGGTGTTATAGTTATAAATAACCGTATCCGCATTGTCTAAGCCGCCGTTTATTCCCCGGGCGGTGACCCTGAAGGTGGTGGCCGAGACATTATTAATCATAAATTCAAAGAAGGGGGCATCTCCGGTGTCAACACGGTTGGCGCCTACATCATATATTCCATCCCCCACCGTTATGCTCTGCCAGTTTCCGGCAGCGGGAACGAGGGTTATTAAATTAAATGCACCGCTATTTTGCCTGCCTATTCTCATGGCGGTAGATATTGAGCCAATAATCGATTTAGCCTCTTCCGCCTGGCTGCGCGTTATAAATCTGAGATAGCTTGGATAGCCGATGGCGGCTAAAATCGACATTACAGCTACCGTTATTAGCAGTTCTATCAGCGTAAATCCCCTGGATTCTCTTAGCATAGCTGTTCCCCATATAGTAAAGACTATTCGTAGTAATATATGATATATGCAAAATACATACCATATAACGAACACCAGGGAAAAGTAACCTTGGACGTATCTAGTTGAATAATAGGATTTTTTAGCAGATATGTTAAAACTGGCAATCGTGGATGTTAAGTGGATTACAAGCTAAAATCGGGTGCATAGGTAATATCGGGCGACATTACCCTTTTTGTCCGAAGCGCCGGCTTATTATATCGATAATCCGGCTGCTGGAGTGTCCCGGTAACGGTGGAATACGGATAACCAGACCCCCGGCGCGCTCTACTGTTTCCCGGCCTACAATCTCATCATGTCCCCAATCGCCACCCTTGACCAGTACATCGGGGACTAATTCTTTAATGATTTTATCCGGGGTGAGCTCATCAAAGATAACCACATAGTCTACCATTTCCAGTGCGGCTATAATTTCAGCTCGTTCAGTATCCGGCATAATAGGGCGCGGGTCTCCTTTATTGCTCTTAATCGAGGCATCGCTGTTTAAGGCTACAATCAATATATCTCCCTGCTGCTTAGCGGTATTCAGCAGATAGATGTGACCCCGATGCAAAAGGTCGAAACAGCCGTTAGTGAAGATTGTTTTCTGGTGGGATTTCCTTAAGGAGGCGACTATTTGCTGTAATTCGGGGCGGGATTTTATTTTATCTTTCAAGGGTTATTTCTTCTCCAGGACAATCTTGTGGTTTACCAGCGAAATTTCCCTGATACCGGCCTCTACTACCTTCTGCTCACCGGTTATACTACACAGATAGTATTTGCCGTCCTCCGGCCGCATAATATCTACATCCTCTAAGATTAACTCTTCCTCTCCATTCCGATATAAATAAGCATTAGCTTCGCACATCTAGCTCTCCTCAAGGGAACATAGTCCCCTTTAATATAAATGGCCGTGGTCATGTTCTTTACCTGCCTCATGGGTGTGAGTCTTAACATGATGATGATGAGCATAGCAGGCATCTTTATCCCCGCCACAGCAATGGGTTATCACTAAATCCGGCCTGGTTTTTATAAGCACCGATACGATCAGCACCGTAAACGCCGCCTCTATTATACCGATCAGGCTCTGCGCTCCCAGCAGATTAATAAAGCCCAGCTTTACCTGTCCGGCTATTGACAGTTCAATCCAGATGGCCAGGGAAATCATAATTGTAGTTATCCAGGTAGAAAGCGCCAGCGCACGTAAAAAGCCCCGGTTGTTATGGGGGAATAATTTTTTAAACCGTATTAAAATATTATATCCCCCGACACCCCCGATAAACCCCAGATTAAATATATTAATCCCCAGTGTGGCCAGACCGCCATAACCAAATATCAGGCATTGAATGGTAAGCACCACCGCCATAGTCAGACAGGTGGCCCAAGGCCCCATAAGACTGGCCAGCAGCAGCGCCCCAAAAAAATGGACGCTGATAGCTCCGGCTATAGGATAGTTCGGCATTTGAGCGAACAGCAGGAAAACAGCGCTGATGCCCATCAGTAGAATGCGCCGCTCGCCAGCATCCTGGCTAAGTTTTTTTGCCGCATAGCCGCAAGCCCCAACAGCCGCTATCCAGCCCGGGATGTTCAAGCCACTGCTTAAAATTTCACCAGAAAGATGCATCAGCTTCCCCTAACAGGCCGCAGCGACATAGTGTTCACAATATGCGCATTTGAACTCATAATCCAACCCATGTTCCCGGATCAGTTTTTTGTTGAGCATAAATTTCTCGCGGCTGGTATCTTCTATTACCTTACCATTTCCCATAACTACAAAGCGATCACAGAGTTGAAACAACATCGGCAAGTCATGGCTGACGATGATTTTGGTGCCCGACAGAGAGTTAACCAGTTCTAAAAAGGTTTTCTCACTACGGGGGTCCAGGTTGCTGGTGGGCTCATCCAGTACCATAACCTTGGGTACCATGGAAAGAATGGTGGCCAGCGCCACCCGCTTTTTCTGGCCAAAAGACAGGTGATGGGCCGAGCGCTGCCCAAAGTCATGCAGCCCTACCTTTTTGAGCGTCTCTTTAACCCGGCAGTCTATTTCAGCCTTTTCCATGTCCATATTAATCAGCCCGAAGGCTATATCATCGTACACCGTGGGACAAAACAGTTGATCGTCGGGGTCTTGAAACACTATTCCCACGTAGCTGCGGATGGTTCTTAAATTTTCCTTATTCAACGGCAACCCGGCTATTTCAATTTTTCCATGTCCCCGCAGAATACCATTTAATTGTTTTAGCAGGGTGGATTTTCCGGCCCCGTTATGGCCTACAATGGCTACCGATTCCCCTTCTGCTATGCTTATGTTCACCCCGTTTAAAGCCGGAGTGCCGTCGGGATATTTGTAGTACAGATCAACTACTTCAACCATTTTTTTGCTCATTGGATGCGTTCCCTTACCCTTCAATAAAAAAAGCCACCTCATCCCTGCCGCACACACTTTATGGCAAAGCCTTCGTGGCCTTAAATCTTACTTTAACTGATTTTTATAGCGATTGCTTTTTGCGCTTCATGCCCAGCTTAGTTTAAATGCTATCAAGCCGGGCGGCTTTTGTCAAGCAAAATGTGGACAATAAACATAAACAAATTGACACTTCAAGCAGTTAAGGTTATTATGGGTTAAGATATTTAAAAGTTTAAATGGAGGCAAAGATGATTGATCTGCATACGCATTCCCTGTTTAGCGACGGAGTGCTTTTGCCGGCGGAGTTGGTGAGGAGAGCCAGGGTAAGCGGCTATCGGGCCTTGGCAATTACCGATCATGCCGATATGTCCAACCTGGATTATATTATACCCCGCATGTTAAAAGCCTGTGCCCAGCTAACCGGACAAACCGGGGTTACGGTTATACCGGGCATAGAATTAACCCATATCCCGCCGGCGGCTATAGCCGGTTTGGTGGCTGATGCCCGCAGTCTGGGCGCCAGATTAATAATTGTGCATGGCGAAAGTATTGCTGAGCCGGTAGCGCCGGACACCAATCTGGCGGCGCTCAAATGTCCGATTGACATACTGGCCCATCCGGGACTAATAACCAGGGAAGAGGCGGAGCTGGCGGCCAGGGCCGGTATACGTCTGGAAATCTCGGCCCGTCGAGGGCATTGCCTGACCAATGGGCAGGTGGTAACGCTGGCCAGGCAAACGGGCGCTAAACTGGTTTTCGGCAGCGATGCCCATGCACCGGGAGATTTGATAACTCGTGCCCAGGCCGAGAGGATAGCCAAAGGCGCCGGGCTTAATGATACTGAAATAGCTTGCCTGTTTAAAAACGCCGAGGACTTGGTAGATAAGTGTAAGCTGTAATAAGGACACTTACTTTGACCCACCTAAATTTTGTAGGTAAATTAGCCGTTTTACTTCTTTAACCTGCCTTATTTTTCTCCCGGCAAGGCTTGCAAAAACAACCCCAATAGGGTATAAATGTTTCTTTACTCAAAATATTTGGAGATGAAATGCAGGTTTTAGTTACCGGGGGCGCCGGTTACATCGGTTCACAAGTCATCAAGCAATTAAACCGGCAGGGTTATGAGACTATCGCTTATGATAATCTATCCTATGGCTACCGGGAGTCGGTAAAGTGGGGTGAATTTATCGAGGGCGAGCTGGCAGATACGGATAAGCTGAAAAAAGTCTTCAATGAGCATAATATTTCTGTGGTGATGCACTTTGCGGCCTTTATCTCGGCCGGTGAGTCGGTAATTGACCCGATAAAATATTACCAGAATAATGTAATAAACACCCTGAATCTTATTCACACTATGCTGGAATGCAAGCTGAACAAGCTGATATTTTCTTCCACCGCCGCCGTTTACGGCGAACCTCAGAAAATACCCATTGACGAAAACCATCCGCTGTGTCCCATAAATCCATATGGGGTGGGCAAATATTTAATTGAACAGGCGTTACCGGTTTTTGATAAAACCCAGGGGCTTAAATACATTTCCTTCAGATACTTTAATGCCGCCGGAGCAGATAGCGAGGGCGAGCTGGGGGAGCGGCACCATCCCGAAACTCATTTGATCCCCTTAATGTTTAATGCGGTGTTAGGCAATGCCGAAGCGGCCAGGGTTTTCGGCGATGATTATGATACTCCCGACGGCACCTGCATCCGGGATTATATCCACATCAGCGATCTGGCGCAGGCGCATATTCTGGGCTTAAAACGCTTACTTTCTCATGGGGAGAGCGAGATATTCAATCTGGGAAACGGTGAAGGCTATTCAGTAAAAGAGGTTATCGATACCATAAAAAGGCTTAGCGGGGTCGACTTTCCGGTAGTGGTGACTGACAGGCGTGAGGGGGACACCTCAAAATTAATCAGTAGTAGTGATAAGGCTAAAGCAGTCCTGGGCTGGAAACCCCGGTACCCGGAGTTGGAGAAAATTGTAGAGACTGTATGGAATTGGAAACAAAAGACAAAATCTGAAATATAAGATAAGCATTCATATTAACCATTTAGGAGCATAAATGGGTTTATTATCCAGTTCAGTAAGTATCAGTCGTTTTTATATCAAAGGAGAAATGCCGTCCGATTACAAGGAGCAGTATCCGCTCCAGATCAGGCGGCACAGCTTCAGGGAGTTGGATGAGGATTCAGCCGAAGAGCGTTCTGCCGGTTGGGTTAATCTGATGGATATGCTGGATAATAAATTTATCGGCGAGGAGTTTTTCAAGGAAAATTTCATTACCATGTCTTTGAGAATTGATGTGCGCAAGGTTCCCCAAAAGGCGCTGAAATATTATTGTATAAAGGCTGAGAACGAGCAAAAGGCCAGGCTGAATAAGGAGTATCTGGCTAAGGCCGCCCGCCAGGAAATAAAAGAACGGATTTATTTTCAATTGCTGAAACGGGTGATTCCCCAGGGCAATGTATACGATATGATCTGGAACTTAAACCAGCACACGGTAATATTCTCCTCACAAAGCAACCCGGTTTGCGAGGAATTCAGCAAGCTATTTAAAAATACATTTGGCTTGAGTCTGATAGCCCTTTTTCCTTATACTATTGCGGCCAGACATATGACCGAAAGCCAGCTTACTCAGGTTGAGCAGACCCAACCTTATAGTTTTTATTAACCGGAGTCTTAATAAGATGGATATTTTTGAGCTTTTACATGATAAGGAATTTTTAGGCCGCGAGTTTCTAACCTGGTTATGGTTTAAGAGTGAGACTCAGGACGGGCAATTTGCGCTGGCTGATTCAAAACAGGTGTTGCTCTGGTTTGATGATAAGGTGGTGCTCCAATCCGATGGGCATGAGATAATCAGTTGTCAGGGAGAGAATTCGGCGCTAATTGAAGCCAGACATGCCTTACGCGATGGGAAAAAAGTCACCCAGGCAAAAATTAAGCTGATTATGGGTGAGAATGACTGGTCGTTCAGCCTGGATTCAGCCTGGCTCAATTTCAAAAGCTTGAAAACCCCTAAGGTTATGCTGGATACCAGGGAAGACCCCGAGGGGTTGTTTTATGAAAAGGTATTTTTGCTGGATACCCCGATCTCTGCTATAGAACAGCTATTTACCCAGTTTTTAGAAATTCGCATTTCCGACAAATGGGATAAAACAGAAGTCACCGCTATCCGCCGCTGGATGCAACAGGGAGTATAACCCTACATTAAACCATCTTTATTTGTGCTTTTTTGCCGGTTACAGTTTGGATTTAAGACAAAAAGGCGTTTTCATCGCTTAAATACCTGCCGAATCCCCTGAAAATATCACTGTTGGATACGATGCCGATTATTTTGCGACTGTCAAAAACCGGCATCCGGCGTACCCCGGTATGTACCATCAAGCGGGCCACATGTTTAATGGAGAGATTGGGGGGAATAGTAAGTAGCGGCTTGGTCATAATATCGGCTACCTTGATTCCCTGGGGGCTTATGCCTTCGGCTACCACCTTATTCACCACATCCCGCCGGGTAATAATGCCGTAGGAATCATCATCGTTTATGCGATTGACTATCAGGCTGCTGACCTTATTTTCGATCATAGTGGTTACCGCCTCAGCCACCGAAATCCCTTCCTCCACCATCACCACATTTTTGGTCATTATATCACGGGCTTTCACTTCTCATCACCTCCCCTAAGGATTACATTTCATTCGGTAGTTTCTTTAATTCCGCCAGCGAGAATACCGGCCCATCTATACATACATATTTGGGCCCGATATTGCAGCGGCCGCATAACCCCAGCCCGCATTTCATCCGGCGCTCCAGGGTGGTATAAATCTGGTGTGGTTCAAATCCGAGTTTCTCCAGTTCGACCAGCACGAATTTTATCATAATCGGCGGGCCGCAGGTAACCGCTACTGTATTTTTGGGCGCCGGGGCAACCTGGGATACTATAGTGGGCACAAAGCCCACCTTGTATCCCCAACCGGGTACTTCCCGGTCAATGGTACGGATTATCTTGACATTTCCATGATCTTCCCAGTCATCCAAATCACTCAAATAGCACAGATCGTCCGGGGTACGCGCCCCATAGATAAGCGTAATATCCGCATACTTCCGGCGCTCAGTTAACAGGTGAAACATAAGCGGCCGCAAGGGGGCCAGCCCCAAACCACCAGCTATGAGGATAATATTTTTTTTCCCAAATTCATGATAAGGAAAGCAGTTACCCAACGGCCCGCGCAGGCCGATCTGAGCCCCAACTGATAATTCATGGAAAGCCGAGGTTACCTCGCCAGCCTTCATGATACTGAATTGCAGATAGTCTTTCTGTTTGGGAGCGGAGTTTATGACGAAAGTAGATTCCCCCGCGCCGAATAAAGAAAGCTGGGCCACCTGCCCCGGCTCAAAGCTGAAACCAGCCATTTCTTTTTTATCGTTGAGCGCCACATGTAAGGATATTATATTGGGGGTTTCCGGGTATAACTTGGTTATGGTGGCCAACCGGGGAAGATAGGGATTGCCTCCCGGCCCCCGGTATTTATGGTCTTTGGTCATCATCAGACTTCCTTAAGCAAATGGGCAATTATGCGGCGCATATCGATACCGGCCGGACATTCTTTTATACAACGACCACAGCCGGTACAACCCAGTACCTGATTATTGGTAATAAGATAGCTGAATTTGTGGCTTAAGCGGTTACGGTAGCGCTGAAACTTGGCTAAGCGTGGATTATGTCCGCTGGCCTCTAAGGTATAGCCTGGGAACATACAGGCATCCCAGCAGCGCAGCCGTTCACCGCACATCCCTTGTGCTTCATCAGCCATGTTAAAACAATAACAGGTAGGGCAGATAAAGGTACAGATACCGCAGCTTATACAGGCTCTGGTAGCCTCTTTCCAGTGCGGGCTTTCAAATACCTTTAGCATTTTGTCGGCCGTTACCGGTAATGATTCCAGCTTAAAAGGGGCCTCCAGGCTCTTACAAGCGGACTTTTTGGCCTGTTCCACCACCTTTAATATTTTTTCTTCCGGCATACCGAACAGATCTTCATCTATCAGCTCGGCCCCTTTGGGGGTGATGGCTTCCACCACATACTCATGATCTATCCTGGTCAACAGCAGGTCGGCCCCCGGCGACTCCACCGGACTGCCGCCTACCGCCGTACAGAAACAGGTAGTCTCCGGTTGTTGGCAGGCCAGGGCCACAATCAGGCACTCGCTATGCCGGGCCTTAAAATAGGGGTCATGATAGCCGCTCCCGGTAAATACATGTTTAAAAAAGTTGATTCCGGCTACATCACAGGGCGGGATACCCCAGATGACGGTTTTTAAGTGGGGTTCGACCCCTTCCAGGGACAAATCAGTCTGCTCCGGATTATCCGGATCCTTTTTATAGCAATATTTAAGCATACACTCCGACTGGGGAAACAGCACCCCTTTGGCCGAGAGCTGGGGTATGCGTTCCAGCGTAAAGCCCGCCTCCGGCTGATATGGCGAAAGCAGAGAGATACCCTCCCGCTCCTGGGACGCCCACAGCTGATACTTCTGGCTTATGCGATTGAGCCAGTCGGCTAATTTATCCTGAGTTATCGATTTTGGCATGATTAGTCCTTGTAAAGCAATGTCAAAATTCAAAGTTCAAATTAAATCCAAATAATAAATGTCAAAATTTTTGTCATTTGAGCTTTGTCATTTGTCATTCCCTAACTTATCTTCTCTTCTTCCAACTGAAAACTCATAAGCGGCGGCTTTTCGCCTTCCCTGGTGCCGGCGCGCCAGTTAAACAATTCAAATAGTTCCTGGTTCATTTTCATCGGCAGCAGGTTTATGGGTATATTCATCGGGCATACTCTGGCGCATTCCCCACAGTCGGTGCAGCGCCCGGCCAGATGGAAGGCCCGGATAAGGTGAAACCAGCGGTTACTCTGAGCATCCACCCTTTCTTTTGTCCAGTGGGGCACCCGGGTATCCAGCAGGCATTGATTCTGGCAGTAGCATAGCGGACAGACATTGCGACAAGCCTTACAGCGAATACAGCGGGCAAATTGCTTATCCCAGAATTCAGCCCGCGCAGAGAGGCCCATTTGCTCTAATTGGGATACCTGCGTGAAGGGTTCAATGTCTTTGGTCAACTCTCTTTTTTCGCCCATGAATTCATCATAAATCAAGGTATTCGGATGCTGGCAGGCTTTGCATTTATCATATAACAGTTCGCTCACATCAGCCGAAACCTCAGCCTGGTTGGTAAAGACCATGATGGTCTGCTCATCCAGCTCCACCCGGTTTACCTTGTTTATGTCAATCCGGCCCTGAAGTTTGGTTACATCTATCATCCCCCAGCAGGGAAGCCCTATAATAACCAGTTTCCGGCGGTCGATAATTCCCTCCTGTAACAATTGCACCACCGAGCGGGAATCGCAACCCTTGAGCAATATACCGATTTTCTCATCAGCCTCGAACAGGAAGCCCGGCGGGTACTTATGGGGCGGCAGGTAAGTCGCCAGGTTATGGACGCAAAAACGATTCCACTGTAACCGGTCTATATCTTCGGTTTTCCGAATAAAAACCGGGGCTACCCGCAGCGGATCAAACCCGGCTCCGTAGCCGATAAAACAAGTTACCTTGGGCAATACCCCGGCTACTTTTTCTTTAAGTTCATTTAATAACTCGCTCAACTTACCTCTCCTTTGAGGAAAACTTTTTAAAAAAAGTTTTCCTCAAACTCCTTTCAAAAACTTTTATCTTCAGAGCTAGAAACATTGTCTTCATTACTAAAAGAGGCTTTGCCTCCTTCAGAAGGGTATCCCTCAAGTGTTTGGTTTAATTCCCGTACCTGTTGGGTGAATTCTTCTACAATCGTCTGCCAGCGCGCACCCTCTGAAGCGGATACCCACACATAACGCAGGCGTTTCGGCTCAATCCCTACAAAGGGTAAAAAGCGGTGCAATAACTCCAGTTTCCGCCGGGCATAGAGGTTTCCCTCGCGGTAATGGCAGTCACCGGGATGGCAGCCGGAGATCAACACCCCATCGGCGCCGTCCATCAAAGCCTTTAGCGGCAAGAGCGGATTTATCCTGCCGGTACAGGGCAGGCGGACAATGCGTACACTGGCCGGCTGTTTCATGCGGCTGGTACCGGCCATATCAGCCCCGGCATAGGAGCACCAATGGCATAGAAAGCCTATTATACGGGGTTCTGGCTGCATAGACCCTCCATTTGGGATATCAGCTGATCATCGGTAAAGCCGCTAAGGGCTATAGCCGCCGGCGGGCAGATGGCGCTGCACAGCCCGCAGCCTTGACACAGGGCCGGATTTACCCGGGCTACCTTGCTGCCGTCTCGTAACACCTGTTCCTCAATAGCCGAGAATGGACAAACATCGAGGCAACGAAAGCAGCCCACACACCGACGTATATTAACTTCGGCTACCAGCGGGCTGGTTTCCAGCTTATCGTGACTGATTAAGCCCAGCACCTTACTGGCGGCGCTGCTGGCCTGGGCTACGGTCAGCGGAATATCTTTAGGGGACTGACAGGCGCCGGCGATAAAAATTCCGGGAGTGCTGGACTCCACCGGCCGTAATTTGGGATGACTCTCGGTTAAAAAGCCGTATTCATCATGCGAAATATTCAGCTTCTTAGCCAGCGCTATAGTACTTGCGGTACCGGTAATCCCCACCGCCAGCACCACCAGGTCAGCCTCCAGTTCCACCGGCTGCCCCAACAGGGTGTCGGCCCCCTGCAGTACCAGCCGCCCATTGCGTTCAAAAACCTTGGATACCCGCCCGCGTACGTAGTTGGCCCCGTATTTTTCCTGTGCCCGCTGAACAAATTCTTCATACATTTTACTATAAGCCCGAATATCCATATAAAAGATATACACCCGGGAATTGGGTAAATGCTCGCGAGTCAGCATGGCATACTTGGCACTATACATACAGCAGACGCTGGAACAATAGGGTCGGCCGTGAGCCGCATCCCGTGAACCCACGCAGGCGATAATGGCGATTACTTCGGGTTCTTTCCCATCTGAGGGCCTTCTTATGTGACCCCCGGTGGGGCCGCTGGCTGAGAGTATTCGCTCGTATTGCAGGCTGGTGATTACATCCTTGTATTTACCATGCCCATATTCCCCATAGACTGTCCAATCCATCAACTCATAACCGGTGGCGACGATAATAGCCCCGAACTCTTCCTCCAGTACCTCATCCTGCTGCTCAAAAGCGATAGCGTCGGTGGGACAAATCTTTTGACATAAGCCGCACTTTTTCTTTAGCACATAGGTACAAATGCTTTTATCGATTACCGGTATATGGGGTACCGCCTGGGGGAAAGGGATATAAACCGCTCCCCGCTTATCCAGACCCAGGTTAAATTCAGCGGGGGCCTTTATGGGACACTTCAGGGTGCAGGCGCCGCAGCCGGTGCACTTTTCCATATCGACCAGGCGGGCTTTTTTCCGAATCTGCACCTTAAAATTACCCACAAAACCAGATACCTGTTCCACCTCCGAATAGGTATGCAGCGTAATATTCGGATGGGTAGCCAGTTCTACCATTTTAGGGGTCAGGATACAGGCCGAGCAATCCAGGGTGGGAAAAACCTTATCCATGCGGGCCATGTTTCCACCGATAGTGGGTGTTCTTTCTACCAGCACCACCTCATGACCGCTATCGGCAACATCCAGCGCAGCCTGAATACCGGCAATGCCTCCCCCGATTACCAGCGTACGTTTATTTACGTCCACCTTGGAAGAGAGTAATGGTTGTAACCGGGCGACCTTGCCCACCGCCATATCGATTAAGTCAATGGCCTTGCGGGTAGCCGCCTCTCGATCTTCATGCACCCAGGAACATTGCTCCCGTAAATTGGCGAGTTCCAGTAAATAGGGGTTTAAACCGGCTTGAACCAGCACGCGTTGGAAGGTGGCTTCATGTACCCGGGGCGAACAGGCGCCGATTACTACCCGGTTTAAGCCCTTTTCCCGAATGCACTTCTGGATAAGTAGTTGCCCCGGCTCAGAGCAGGCATGGTGGATGGTATGGGCGCATACTACCCCCGGCAGCCTAAGCGCATGCCGGGCTACCAGCTCCACACCCACGGCGGCCGAAATATTATTACCGCAATGGCAGATAAATACCCCGATTTTCATCTTATTCCTGCTTCAGGAAGTTATATAAAACACATTTGCCTGAAATACAAGCCTCCGCTACTGTCCGATAGGACAGCAGCAGGCGGTGTTTAGCACAATGGCTGCCACATAATATAAAAACTTCCAGGCTACGCCTGGTTTATTCCTGCCTTGGACAGTAGCGGCCCGGCAGCTACCATATGCTTGTCTATGCCCAACTCCTTAGGGCTTGCGCCAAAGGCCAATCCCATTACTTGCGTAAAATAAAGAATAGGCAGCTTAAACTTACTGCCGCAATATTTGTTGATTTGCGCCTGCCTCAGATCCAAATTGGCGTGACACAAAGGGCAGGCCACCGCCACCGCTTCCGCCCCGGCAAGCTTAGCCATCTGTAGTATATCCCCGCTTAGTTTCAGTTGGATATCGGGATTGCTTACAGCCAGTACCGCCCCACAACACTGCACCTTATAGTCCCAGGGCAACATCTGCACCCCCGCCGCCGTCAATAAGTCATCCATCGAACTGGGGTTTTCCGGGTCATCAAACTGCACCAGTTTTGGGGGACGCACCAGCAGGCAGCCATAATAAGCTACTACTTTTAATTCTCCGAGGTCGACCTTGACCTGCGCCTTCAGGGTTTCAGGCGCTAGCTGCGACAGCAGTTCTACCAGGGAGAAGACTTTTCCTTCGGCATTACAATCCAGCTTGAGTTCGTTTTTAAATTTTTCTTTAAGCTGGGGATCATTTTTCAAGGCGGTTTGGGCGAATTTTAACCCGCTATAACAGGCTGGGCAGGGGGCTACTACGCTGCCTAAGCCCAGTGTTGTGGCGATACTTAGATTCCGGGCGCTTAAAGCGCAAGCCAGCTTATGCTGCGTATGATGGGCGGCATGCGCCCCACAGCAAGACCAATCGGGCAACTCTACCAACTCTATGCCCAGCTTTCGACACACATACCGGCTTGATTGATCATATTCTAAAGCGCTGTGCTCCAGCGAACAACCCGGGAAATATCCCAGTTTTGACATTGACTTGCCTCAGCATCAAGATTGCGAAGATTTAAATATTTGCGCCAGTTTTTCCAGGTCGTTAATACTTTCAGGGGTAAATTTGAGCTTCCCCTTTTTAAGCAACGGCCACAAAAGCTCCAGGTCTTTAACGGGTTGTAAGGTTAATAAATTGAAGCGGGCCAGGGTACCCATTTCATATAACTTGCCGTGCTGCTTTATGGCATCTAAAAATAACTTCTCGAATAGTTTTATGGGTTGCTTCCGGGCTTGCGTCACACCCTCTTTAATGGCCAACTCCCTTAAACTATCCATAATATGAGCCAGGTCAACTTCCTTGGGACAACGGGCGGTGCAGGTAACACATGACAGGCACAGCCAGATGGTAGCTGAGGCCAGCACCGGTTCCTTGATTCCCAGTTGCAGCATACGCATAATTTTATGGGGTGGAAACTCTGTCGAATGGGCGATAGGGCAACCGGCGGTACACTTGCCGCACTGATAGCAGTTATTTAATTTCTGACCGCTATTCTGCTCTATCTGCTTAATAAATTGATCATCAACTTGATTCAGCTTCAGGGTGCGGTTCATGTTATTTCGTTTCAAGGATTAGCTAAAAACTATTAACATAAAAGATAAGCGCTCTATATGTTTTATTCCAAAAACCAAAATAATTACGTGTCAACAAAATCAACCAGTTAGCAACCACTCAGAGCAAGTATACCAGAGATTTGTTTTAAGTCAACTAAAAAACCAGGCGCCGCCTGGATTAATTGGGAAGCTTGCCGGCCCCATTACCGTTGCCATTGAACCTGACTGAGACTATTTTGGATACGCCCGGGGTTTCCATGGTAATACCGTACATCATATCAGCCACTTCCATGGTTCTTTTGTTATGGGTTATAAGCACAAACTGGGAATATTCAGTAAATTCACGCAGCATCTTTAATAAGCGCCCGACATTGAGATCATCCAAAGCGGCATCGACCTCATCCAGGAAGCATATCGGACTGGGTTTGATTAAGTATATGGCAAACAGGAAGGCAATGGCGGTAAGCGCCCTTTCCCCGCCGGAGAGCAGATTCAGGTGCTGAAACTTCTTGCCCGGTGGTTGCACCAATATCTCCACCCCGGCTTCCAGCAAGCTCAAGCCTTCCTCTAAACGTAATTCCGCTTTGCCGCCCTCGAACAGCCGGGCGTATACCTTGGCAAATTGTTCATTTACCGCTTCAAAGGTTTGTTTAAACTTTTCTCTGGTAGTGGCGTTGATGCCGGTAATCACTTTATTCAGCGAATCTATTGATTGCAGTGAATCCTCTTTCTGGGTGTTAAGGAATTCATAGCGTTCCTGTAAGAGCTTGTATTCTTCGATGGCGGTTAAATTTACATCTCCCATGGCCGCCAGCCGGCTGCATAATTTGTCATGCTGCCCGGACCACTGTTCTGGGTCAGCGTCGGTTTGCTTTATTTTTTCCAGCGCTTGTTCGAGAGTCAATGGGAATTGTTGGGTGATCTGTCCGGCCAGTTGATCGAGTCGCAACCGGGCCTTGGCAGCTTCCAGCTCAACCTGGGCAAGCTGTTGCTGCGATTCATCCAGCTTTCGTTTCTGCTGTTTATATTGTTGCTCAATCAGGGCTAATTGGGCGGCTTGTGCTTGATATGCTTGATCCTTTTGATGGCAAACTTTTTTAAGCTCATTATTTTCAAGCGCCAATTTAGACAGCGCCGTTTGGGTCCGGGTAATTTCAGCTTCCAGTTGCTGCCGGCGTTGGTGATACTTCTCCAGCTGGAGATTTCTGTCTTCTAGCCGCAGCGCCAGCTTATTTATGCTTTCCTTAAGTCGCTCGATATCCAGTTGGGCGCCCTTTTTTTTCTCTTCCAGCGAAGCCAGATTTACCCGATACTGGACAACCTTCCGGCTTAGTGATTGCATCTCTTGCTCTGAAGCGGCCAGTTGTTGTTTTAACTGATCGATAGCGGCTTGTTTAGACCGTTCTTCGATTTGCAATTGAGACAATTCCTGTTTAAGTTTGCCTGTCTCTACCAGAATTTCCTCCAATTCCAGCTTTAGTTGATCGCTTTCTGAGCCTATGGTAGCTAACTGTTTCCGGATGCGGGTCAGTTCATATTGTTGTTGCTCGGCGTCCTTCTGCTGATGCATTAATTCGAATTCGGTCCGGTGCAGGCGGTTTTGCCGGTCATCCTGAGCCTTACTTAAGCCCGCAATGTGTCGTAGCCGATCCTCAACGCTTCGGGCTAGCTCCTTATGTTGCTTATTTAAACCGGCTACCTCAACTTGAAGCTCTTCTATGCAGCGATTCCGGGCCAATATACCATGACCGCCGGCTTCGGTTCCGCCGCCGGAAATAATACCCTCAGGCTCCAACACCTCACCGGCCAGGCTGGTCATGGTCCAGCCAGCCGCTTTCCCGGAGAATAGTTTTTCGGCAGTAATCAGGTCATCCACCACTAGCACGTTCCCCAATATAGATTCCAGCACTTCAGCATATTCGGCGGCATAATCAACCAACTCCAGCGCGGGGCCGATGATACCCGGCCGGCCAGCTAACCCATTAAGCGCGGTCTTCTTTTTGTTCAGGCTGTCCTTTAATATGAAACTGGTACGGCCCCCTTTATGCTGTTTCAGATATTCAATGGCTTTATGTGCTCCGGCCAGATCGTCTGCCACTATATAGCCCAGCCGATGATTTAAGGCGGCTTCGATGGCGGTTTCATATTTGGCTTTGGTTTTGATCAACTGCCCGACGGCCTGATGAACGCCGGTCAAACCTGACCCAGGCGACTCCCTGGCCTGCATCAGGGTGCGCACCCCGGCCTCAAAGCCTTCCAGATTCTGATTTAACTCCCGGAGTGAATACAGCTTGGAAGATTTCAGCCCTAATTCTTCCAGCAACCGGCCAAGTTGTTCCTCTTCCTGTTTTAGTAGTTGTGAGGCTGCCGTTAGTTCCGTTTGCAGGTTCTGTCCCTGTTGTTGTAGTTGATTATGCTGCTGCCGGGTGTCCCGAATAGAAGCCTCCAGGCTGCTGATCTTTTGCTGAACATTCACTTCCTCCGCCAGCGCCTGCTTGATTTCAGCCGCTAACCTGTGCTGCTTTTTGGTAATTTCCCGTTCCCTGGCTTCCAGGGATGAAAACATATTCCGAAGGCGCGCCCCGCCGGCGGCTAAGTCGATCATGCCGGCTTTTTCCCGCTCCAGCGCTTGCTGTTTCTGGTTATGCCCGGCTGCCTGCTGTTTAAGCAGTAGCTCTTCTGATTCAAGCTTGGCTTGTTTAGCCTGAAGCTCCTGTTCATAAGCTTCGAGTTTTATCCGTTGGTCGGCTAATTGCTGTTCGGTGGATTTTTGCTCATGGGCTGTTTGCTCAATTTCATTCTGAGCCGCCGCCTGCTGCTCATCCAGCGTACCGACGGTTTCCTTCAGGTGGCTTATCCGATCTTCACTGCGCCGGGCCTGTAGCTCTTGTTCGTAAACCTGTTGCTTTAGCGTAGATAACTCTGTCTGCCATTGTATAATAACCAGCCGCAACTCCTCTAAGTTAGCCTCTGAGCTGCCCAGTTGGATAGCTTGAGCGGCTTCCTGCTCCCGCAACCCTTGTGATTGGGCGGTTATTTCCTGCCAGTTTTGTTTTAACTCAAGATATTCATAGCCGGCCAGCAGTAGCGACAGATGGCGTTCCTGCTGCTGTAAGTCCTTATACCTTAAAGCGGCTTTGGCCTGCCGGTTCAATTTATCGCGCTGACGTTTTATCTCGGCCATAATATCGCTGACCCGCAGCAGATTCTGCCTGGCCAGCTCCATTTTGTTGAGCGCTTCCCGCTTACGGTGCTTGTATTTCATAATGCCGGCCGCCTCTTCGATCAGAATGCGCCGGTCAGCCGGTTTGGAAGAAAGCAGAAAATCCACCCGGCCCTGGCCCACCATGGAATAAGCCCTATAGCCTACCCCGGTATCCAGAAATAACTCGCTGATGTCTTTTAAGCGGCAGGGGGTTTTATTCAGGTAATATTCACTCTCACCGGAGCGAAACAGTCGGCGGGAAATGGAAACCTCATCACAATCTATGGGCAGCGAGCCGTTACTTTTTACCTTCAAAGACACCTCCGCCATCCCCAGGGATTTGTGGTGGTTGGTGCCGTTGAAGATAATATCTTCCATCCGCTCCCCGCGCAGATTCTTTACGCTTTGCTCACCCAACACCCAGCGCAGGGCATCCATAATATTGCTCTTGCCGCAACCGTTAGGGCCTACAATAGCGGTAATACCGGGCTTAAACTCGAACCTGGCCCGCTCCATGAAAGATTTAAAACCCTGTACCTCCAGACTTAAAAACTCCATGCTTAACTCCCCCGACAAGACACTACATAGAGTGTAAACTCTATGACAGTATGCCACAAGTAGTGGGCAGTTGCAAGAAAAAAATGTGGAGATTGTCTGAAGATAAATTACGGAATGGCAGTAAATATCTTAGCTGTACAAAGCGCCGGTCAGCCTTGCCAGGAGCGGCTAAAATAACTCGGAAGCAATTTTAACTTGACAGTAGCGCCAGATTTTTATATCTTCATAAATGTAAATATTTCCTATACTTGGTAATGATATATGAGATTTGCCCGGTTTGTTGCATTACAACTTGGACTGCTGTTGGCTATCGGCATTATGAGTTGTGCTTCAGGGATGGAGGGTAAAAAGAATTTAAATCTGATACGGCTTAATATGTCCAAGCTGGAGGTAGCCAAAACCATGCAGGCTGCGGGACAGGCTAAAGCTTCAGAAATGATAGCCGATGGAAAGGTAAAAGAAGAATTAGTATACCGGTTTGAAAATCTACTTACTGCGGAAGTAGATACATATAGCTTTATATTTGTAGATGATCGATTAACAAAGTGGGGCAAAACAAAATAGCCCGAACAATTCGGGATGCCTGACCAGCAAATTGCAATTTAATTGAAATCGGCTGATTTACCAGCTCCCTAACTATAATTTCCAGGCAAACAGGAGCTTAATGGAAATTGGATTTTGGTTCTTCTCCGATATTTAGCCCAGCAAAGCCGGACTAAATTTATTATTAAATATAACAGCTTAGCTGCCGAAGTGGTGGAATTGGTAGACACGCCGTCTTGAGGGGGCGGTGGGGAATACCCGTGCGGGTTCGAATCCCGCCTTCGGCACCAAATATCGTATTTCATCAACGGTTTCAGTTAGTTACTGAAGCCGTTTTTTCTTGATATGCAAAAATATGCAAATTTCGTACACGACCTTGCAGCGCCTCTTCCAGTCCTTCCCTTCCTTTTCCAGGTATCCAGTGTCCGTAAATATCGAATTTGCACCAATATGTTCTTTGGGCAACAGCCCGTCAACGGGCCGTTGCCCAAATCGTTTTATTTAGCCTATAAATATGATACAATAGAGGGGTGAGAAGTCAAGTTATATCAGCATAAGATAAGGAGATAATACCTATGCTGGGTAAAGAGTCACCACCCCAGGAA
>JAJRUS010000021.1 GCA_024277675.1 bacterium
CCCCACATAGAAATAGAAATCTCAGACAGCGGAAGCGGCATACCACCAGACAAGCTACCCCATATTTTTAAACCATTCTTTACCACCAAGGGGGCCATGGGGAGCGGTCTGGGGCTGTTTATATCCTATAACATTATCCAGGAGCACCGGGGAGGGATTGAGGTGCAAAGTGAGGTGGGACGGGGAAGTACCTTTATCATAAAACTGCCGGTGGCTTCTAAGCCGGCCGGCTGAATTTTCGTTTAGCGTCGCTTTCTTTTTTCCGCCCGTACTACAGGGACAAAATTAATAAATTCTTCCACACAACGGCAACATATTTTGAACAATTTCCAGCCCATTATGGAAACCTTGCCGGTGGTTCGGGGGAGATGCTTTACCGGTACTTCAGCCACTTTAAAACCCGTGGCTTTAGCCATATATGCTATCAGGATTGACGGAGCAAAGGTGTCAGGCGGTACGGCAGGTAAAACCTCATCCAGCACCTTCTTTTTTAAGACCTTAAAGGGTGAATTTGAATCCTTGATCCAGTAACCATACAGCAGCCAGCTTAAGAAACGTACGATACGGGTAATAACCAGCCGATGCAGGGGGTCGTGGCGGGTTTGACGATAGCCGATGACATAATCATATTCCGGAAGCTTGCGGTAGAGTTCCCAAAAGTCATGAGGGTCATTTTGATCGTCGCTGTCGCTTTGGAAAATAACATCGTACTTAGCTTGCGCAAGCCCTAACCTTACCGCTTTGCCATGCCCTCCATTGCGGGGAGGACGGATTACCAGAATCCCATATTCATTACTTAAGCGTTTCAGAATTTCCCAGGTGCGATCAGTGGAGCAATCATCAACCACGATAAACTCTGCCTGGTCAAGCTTGGAGATTACCTCGGCGTGGTATTTTTTGACTACCGCTTCAATACAGCCCTCTTCATTATAGGCCGGCATAACCAGTGATACGCCCATCATTATCTACCTTTAAAAATCAGATCGTTTGCCAGGTTGCTTCGGGTTTGCCGGAGAGCAGATAGTCTACTAATTCCACCCCCTGCATAACCGAATGATCCATATTGCCGATTTCATACAACCAGGCGCCAAATCTGCCCCGGGAATAAATATTATGCTGCATCAGGTATGGTTGAATTACACCCAGTGCTCGATCTCTTTTAAGGGATGGGATGGGATACAGGTACTCCACCTGTATCGGATGAGTGGAGACTATATGCTCCCGATCCCGTTCAGAGATTAGTTTAGAGTTTATTAATCCCTGGATAGTGTCTTCAATTATTGTGTTCTTGTCAACCTGTTTATATTCAGAAAAAGAGGTCTCGCACATTAAGGAATAGTAATCGCCTTCAGGCACATTATTCGGCGAGTAATTGGAGAAATAGGTTACCCGGTAAAAAGGGGAGTCTGCCTGCGGGAAATACATCCAGCATTTATTACTGGGACACGCCTTTTTTATCCCGATACCGACGATAAAACCGCTGTTATGCTCCAGCCTGGCGGCGGCAGCCGATAATGCCTCTTGGGTGGGGATAAGCCGGTTGATGAATATATCCAGCGGAGCGGTATTGATCAAAATATCATAAGCCGTTTCGGTTCCATCAGTAAACTTGAGCCTCTTTTTTTCTATATCAATGCGGCTTAACTCTTTTTGGAGTTGTAAATTATGCTCTATATACGGCATAAATTTGTTGAACAACCCCCCGGTACCGCCATATAAGGGGAATTTAAACCGGTTATTGGGCCCCCAGGAAATATCGTCCCGGGCTAAGATAATATTTTTTAAGATGCGCTTTAAATCTATTATTGAAACCCGCTCGGCAATCCACTCTTTATTCATCTTTTCCGGGGGATGCGCCCAGGTTTTTTTATTCTGAGGCAGCATAAAAATATCGGCAATTCCATTGCCGAATGTTTTATATAACCATTCCTTAAAATCATGCGTCTCTGCCTGGTTATATTGAGCCTCCATCAATCCCTGTACGCATTCCCAAACCTTTTCCCGGGGGAGGTAGCGAATATTATTTTGAAAGGGATAGGGCACAAAACGCTCCATAATCCAGATCCAGCTCTCACGCAGATGCTCCAGATATTCATCAGCCAACAATTTGTCAACCAACTCATCAAAATACTTATAGTGGGAAAACATAACATGCCCGCCCACATCCCAGGTGAATCCGTGTTCATCCTTGAAACTGGCTGACAGCCCGCCAATATAATGGTTTTTTTCAAAAATTTGCCAATTATCATGGCCCTCTTCATGCAGCCGGTATGCCGCACCTAGGCCGGTTGGGCCGGCGCCGATAATAACTATTTTTTTAGCCAATTACGTTTATCTCCTACGTCTCAAAAATGGTCATTTTGAATCATTTCCACGACTTCGTTAGCTTTTTCAACCATTCCACTCAAACAACGGTCCTGGGGATATATTTGTGTAGAATCGGTAAAATATAAATTGCTGAATTCCGTCCGCGGGCCCTCCATTAATTTTAAAAAACCGGTGGTACAGACAGCTTGCGCATACTTATGCCTGAACACACGATAATCAATGACCCAATTGGAACTAAATTGAGGATTAATTACTTTTATCGCTTGGCAATATTCTTCAAAAAGCTGCTCATTAGTATATTTGAAGCGCTCTTCATCAACAGCAAGATAGTAAGGTATATAAGCTATGCTAATATCTTTCAAATGATCCGCTTTGTTTATATTTGTATATTCTATAATACCGTTAAATGAGATGTTTTTGTCGTTTAGGTTTAACCAGAAATTTTCAGTGATAGGGTGTTTTAACTTTAATATCATACAAACCACCCCCACAAATTTTATTTTGTTTAACTTGTTTTTAAGATTATTCGCCTCTGGGGGTAAAATGTCCTCCAATAAAGGCAGTGGAACAGTTGAAATAACGACATCATGTCGGCAATCCTGCCCATTAACCAGCAGACCGGTTATTTTATCCTGCTTAAAAAGTATTTGCTGAACCTTGCTTTTCAGGCGAATATTCCCCGACCTTTGTTTAATTTGTTTTTCTAACGCATCTATCAGCACCTGTGATCCTTTTTCCAAATACCCCATATATTCCTTTGAAAAAACACTCTTTCTCGAAGAAGCCACTCGATGAATACGATGCCATATCCAGGCGGCAGATAGCTTATCATAATACTTGCCGAATTTAATTTTTAACAAAGGATGCCACAATACATCATAAGCTTTTTTGCCGATATGCTTAGTTAGCCAGGATACCGCATCTACATCATCATATTTTTCCCATTTTTTATTTAACTTTGAATAGTAAATATGGAAACCATAACGCAGCCGGCTGTAAAAACTTATAGGAGTGAATTTTATTAAATCGATGGGATTGCAGAAAGGATATAATTTTCCATCGTAGAAAAAAGCCGTTCTGGTGGGTTCCCAATGTAAATGGCTATTAATGCCCAGTTCTTTTATAAGCTGAAATAATGGTTCATCGGCCCCACAAATAAAATGATAAAACCCTTCAATATTAATGCCCCCAAAATCGAACGAACTAGCCTGTCCGCCTAAAACACCCGTCTTCTCATAAAGTGTAACCTTAGCGCCCTTTTTTAAAAGTTGATAGGTGAGGGTTAATCCCGATATCCCTCCTCCGATTACAGCTACATCCATATACCCCCCTAATTTTCAAAAGTTATCACGAGAAAACCGCATTTAACGGTAAAGGCCTGTTATAAAGGACAGTGTAAACATTGGACGCCCAGAATTACAGTGCGAGGCATTATGGAGACGGAACTTACCATGGACATCCCAAGGCTTGCCAGGGAGATAACCCAGGCGGTAATCTTACAATAGAACCAATGCCGGCAAAAGGCAAAAAATATGATAGTGTCTTTATACTAAATATGTTTATAGACAATAAATATGCTGTCATGAAACAGATAATCGCGGCCTGGAAGCCAGGCGTATGATTTCACTTTATCATAGACGTCAAATACTTTAACTTTTCGATAGTGTGATTCAAGATATGTACTGTTGCTGAACTGCTTTTTGACTTCAAGCGGCCTAAGTACAAGCCAGTCAGGCTCCAATTCCTGAACTAACTTATCCCAGTTGTCTGATTTTAATTTCTTTCGGGCGGCAACTACTTCGGGTGAAGATAATCCGGGATAATCAAGCATTTTTAATTTTGAAAAATAACCGATATATCCCAGGCATTCCACAAAAACGGTATCTTTTGCAGCGGCATTTTGACGAAGCCATAAACCAATTTGCTTTCGATGGTCATCTTCAATGACTCGCTGCTGAATCCGCAACTGATAAGCAACACAGATCAACAACACTAAGCTTACCGTTACAATCAGAACCGATGTAACCTCAACAACTTTCTTAAAAACCTTCTTTAATGGGACATTTTGATGAGCGCTTATCCAACGCAGCGCATCTTGAATAATATTAGCGGCCACAAATATACCCATAATTTCGGTATTTGGAATATACCATGGAGAGGGATGACCGGCAATATATGTTAAATAGAAATGAGAAAGCATGAATGCAAATGAAACTGCGCGGGCTGCTGAGTTTTTCGACGGAACCAGCCAATATAACGCACATAAGTATGAAATGAGCTTACTATATTGAAATACCGTATTATGCCAGCCGCCAAAATATGCATATGCCGGTAAAAATGTCAGATTTACTGAGGTGGTTCTTTTAAAAATAATATTGATAGGAAACAAGATAAAATTAATGAACAGATTCAAGAAATTGTATGAAGAGGCAAGCCCTTTGGCTATAACAGTGTGTGGGATTGGCGAACCATAGTAATACCAGGCCCATAATATCCAGGGCAGGTATATTATAAATGCCAAAAGAGCTGACTTAAGATAAGTTATAAGCAGTTCCTTTCTGGATTTCGTAAAGGAAAGAGCATTTGGGAACAAAAGAAACCCTAAACCAATACAACCTGCGTATATAAAACCATCAGGTCTGGTCCACATCAAGCCGGCCCAGGACAATCCGAGCTTTAAAACAATTGAACGTGAGTCAACCATTAAAACATGCAGCATTAGGGCGATGAAAAACACCATGAATGCTGTTTCCTGTCCGTTAATGGTATAATCGATGATTTTGGCATCTGTGGCGAACATACCGATTAATACGATGGTCGGGATTAAGGCTAAAGATTTATGCCGGGCGATATTAAGCAGCAGAATCGCTGTTACGCTTATAAGCAGGCCGCACAAGATACGATAGAGCCATAATACAAGCTTATCTGAGGTGTTACCGGTCATATAACTTAAGGCCGCCGGGATAAGAACATTGAAGGGGGAGGTGAAAGAATGAACTCTTTGCCCTGGTGTATAGACTAAGCCGTGACCCGTGGCAAGGTTCTTGCTGGGCTTATAAGTAATATAATAATCTTCCCATGCATGATTCGTAACCAACGCAAAGAGCATCGCTATTGAAAATACCGCAAGGAAAACTATAACAAACTCTTTTTTTCTGATTTTAGAGAGGGGTGCCAACTGATTAGATGAATACAAAAGCTTACCTTTTATTTAATGTATTTGGTGAAAAAAGCCTCGAAATTCCTATTTTAACCTTAATTTATCACTCTGAAATAAAACGTGTCAAGTAAAATTGGCGGAATGGTCAGCCTGGGGTACATATTAGAGGAAAACTATTCCCACTGCTTTCCATAAACCGGATGCGCCAGAATTTCCTGCCGATATTTTTTCCCATGTAACTGGTTCCAGATAAGATAATATATTTTAGCTAAAATTAAACATATCTTAAATAGAGGGGTATCAAAAAATAAGCGCTTAAGGCGCGAGGTGCGTAAAAACAACTCAAATTTGGAAACCAGATTATGTTCAGCCGGCTTAAATTCCATTTTATGCTCTGCTAAACTTTCACCGACAACTTCAATGTGCTCTAAATGCGAATTGCCTAACTTCCGTTGGGCACAATTCTGTATATGCTTGATTTTAGAAGGGTCAAATCCCATAAGCTGGGCTTGCACTGTATCTAAAGCTACAAAATCACCTGAAGCCAATACCAGGTTTGCTATTTTAGGAATGCCTGATTTAGGACCGTTTCCCTCTAAACATACGGTAGCATCCATAACCGCAAATTTAGGGGTTACTATGGAGTTAATATCCGCCAGGGCATCATCCAGTACCAGATGGAAGTTATGCCTGAGTTTACTTATACAGCCCCACTGGTTTTTTATGGCTCCGGTAATGGTGGTCTTGCCGTGGGTTTTCATCACCGGGAGAGTAATCATTTCAGTATAGAACAATATTTCGGGAATCTCAATATCTTTGAATATTATATTAGTTTCTGTTTTAACCCGAACCGGTTTCTGGCGCGACAGGTTGACCCATTCTACGGCATATCTTTCGCATAATTGCTTCATTCTGCTTTTATAGTATGCTTTTTCTATATCTTCCAATACCTGGTCTGATTCCACCATATATATTTTACCCACCCAATCATGGATAGTGTTAATCACGCCTTCCGCAACCAGGGGAGATGTTATGGAGCCTGGAATAAACAAATCCCAGCCCAGGTTAACCTTGAGACTTACCGCAGCTCCCTTGGAAATAAATTCCTTCCAATGTGCCGCTTCCATAGCCTCAGAGACGGCTTGAATAACATCCTGGTCAACCTTGGTAATGGATACGATACTGTTTTGCTTCATTTATTTATGCCCTTAATTAAGTACGGGTTCTCTATAAAATATTACAGGCTGAAACCCCTGACATCCAGCCTGATAAGCTTATTTGCTTCCCATAAAAATGGTGTTCTGCCCTTGAAGTATTTAGGATAGAATTCCCGCCAATCATCTGGTTTGTCTGGGTCTTTCTGATCCAATACCCAGGGTGATTTTGCACCAAATAGTTTGAAATAAACAACCTTCCCTTGCCCAAATTTCGTGTAGGGGATATTTCCCAATGGAAGTTGTTCACTTTTTATAAAAACAACCGCCTTGTCTGATTGCATTTTAGCAACTTGTTGTTTTAAATCCCAAAACGCTGATTTATAACCATAATTTATCTGGGCAAGCGCAAAGAAACTCCAATTTAGAATAAGCAATAGGATTACTCCAAATTGGAATGAATTATTTTTAAAATTAACCCTGTCGGCCATCTTTTGAAAATAGGGTTTGCTGCTTATTATTCCCCTGGCTAATAATGGAATTAGCCCGATTATTATAGCTTCGTTATAATATCTTGCCCCCACTGCCAGAGAATTCCAGATGCTGTTATCATAAAAATAAAAGAGCTGGAAGGCAAGCATACCCACAAAAGTAGTGCCTAAAAGAATATCCAGGCTGTCTTTGAATTTAATTAGCTGAAAAATTATAAAAAAATAAGCCAGGCCCACAGTAATAAAATTAAAGCCATAGATGTTTTCCGGAAACCCCCAACCGACGATATTCATTCCTACCGTCGGCAGGATATTTTTAATTAGTCTTTTAAAGGCTTGAGGTAAAGTATGATTATATGCTAATCCCTTAATGGGGGTATCATATGTTTTAGATAAATCAGGATTCATGCCTTCTGCTTTTATGCCGAGTCCGAAAGTGGTATATTTTTGTTCTACGTCATGCGGTGTTTTAAAATAATTACCTGTATAATAATGATTTACCGCTAAATATAATGCAATACCAGTCAAACTAACCACAAAAAGCAATATCCCGTTGAGGAACACCCGCTTTTTGGCTTGTGCTTTTAAAAAATAATAAAACCAGAATACGGCAAACACTCCGGCAAAGGCAACAGCCGAACCCGGCCTGGTATTAAAGGCAAAACCCCAGCATAGACCGGCAATTATCATGCCTGCAAAAGAAAGACCGGTGTTGGTTTGAGTAGTCTTTCCAGCCGCTGGTTTTACCCCCTTCAAGAAGAAATAAAGTGCCGCCGCCAGCAGGCAGCGGGAGGTATTCTCACTCCACCAGGCACCCCCTATAGCATAAAATGACGGTGAAACAAGTATTAAAAAAGCGGTGAGTAAGGCTGCTTTTCTGGAGACAAAGCTGTCCATTATTAAAAACATGAACACCATTAATATCCCGGATAATATCGGAGGAATAAGCCAGGGTGCATTAAGGTATTCTCCAAATGCAAGAACAGATGCATTGCCTATGGGAAACAGTTGATACACCTTGCCGTTAACGTAGTTCAAATGGCGGGCCGGGATGAACCTCATATCGGGAGGCGATGGGGTATAGGTTTTACCCATAGTAAATAACCTGGCTTGAAAAAGGTATGTTTCCGTGTCAGGATCTACATAAGTACACTTACTGACAAACACCATGTATGCAAGACAAATCGAAAAACCCAGCAAGAACGCACTCCAACAAAGGGCGCTTCTTTTCCGGGCACATAGCCTTTCCACTATATTTTTAAACTTATCTACACCAGCTGTTATAAGTTCGCCTATTTCAGGAATGTCGGTTATAAATTTCCAGATAACAAAGAAATTGATTGTTATCAGGATACTAAGCGGTATCCATATAAGTGAAGAATGAACGGAGAAGTTTAATGCATCCTGAATGTAACCGACAATAGCAGGAGTTTTTTGAATGGCAAATATTAAAAAAGCTTCAATTAAAGCCAGCAGAATAACTGTCATTGTGTTTTTTTATGAGAACGCCGGGGAAACCGTTGCCGACTAAAATATACATCGTCGGCAACGGGCACCCTTACGTATATCTCAACGCTTCCTGTGTTTTTTATTAGGCGATAATGCGCTTTAACATATCGCTCTACCGGATTGTTCCGCATCTGCTCCGGGGTAAAAAATGTACTGAACTTTACCTCATGTCCCCGGCGTCTGATAAAATCATCCCTGAAAACAATTTTGGGCTTACTCCGCTTAAGGCTGGTTATCGCATCGGCCATCTGCCCTGGAGTATAGTAAAAATCTATGGTGTTAAATCGGGTAGGATTGTGTCGATCAAAGAGAAAATATAGCAATGACTGATGGTAATACATAAAGACATCTTCCCCGGGTGCGGTATATTGTTCGATAATAGCATATAGCTCTTCTAAGTGCTTACCCGTTTTTATATCGGCGGTTATCGTGCCTCTGGGGGTGTGGACTTTATAACTATTATTGTAATAAGCTAATGAGCGCCCTATATTATCATAAAATAAATCGGTGGTCAAAAATAGCAGCACAACTGAAAATAGTGTCACTTTTATTGTATTAGAGAGGGCAAATCGGGGTTTGGTGTGATCTATGGCTAAAAACTCAAAGCAGCAGTAGAAAAACAGCATATAACCCACAATAGACATAGTCCGAATCTGCAGGTCACGAGGATTAGACAGGGAAGCCAGAAAGACGGCCAATCCGATGGCGCCAAACAGCAGCAGATAATGGGCGTTACTTTTAATATATTCTTTCTTTATCAGCGACTTAAAGCCTATATAGGCCAGGGTCAATGAAAAACCTATTATCTGGAAGTAACCGATAAATATTTCTTTTATGGAACTGACCAGCGCGCTGAAACTAAAGTGGGTTAACGGCATCAGGATGATCGGTATTTCTTCGGCAAAATAGGACAAAGCGGTATCCAGCTTGTAGTTCTCCATTATCCAGGTGAAGGTATGATAGGTCATATCGTCTAAGGCCGAGTGGGCGTAGAAGAAACCCAATACCGGCAGAAAAAACAGCCCGATTACCAGATTATAGATCCCTAATTGTCCAATAAGCCGTTTAATATCAAGCCTTGAGCCGAGGCTTGAGGCTTCACATTTACTGATTAATAGATGATGCAAAATTAAAAAAACGTTGCCGGCAATTACCACATAAGCCCCGGTACTTTGAGTGAAAAACGGCACCAGCGCCGAGGCAAGCCCGCAGAAGATCAAATTTTTTCTCTTGTATCCCGACTCAATAAATCGGCAAAAGGCATAAATAGCCAAAAGAGAAGCGGTTACACTAAAGATATGATGAGACAGGGCATCCCAGCCCGGAAGGATTATGGACAGGTAAAACAATAAACAGAGCGCTCCAAACCAGACGGAGTCTTTAAGCCGTTTACTCAACAGATATATCAAAAAACCGGCCAGGATAAGCGCCATGAATAAAGGTATCCGGGCGGCTGTAAAATTAAGCCCGAAGAGCTTATAAAAAAGCAGCAGCAGAAAATAGATTCCCGGAAAAATGTACTCAAAAAAATCTCTGTATACTATCTCCCCATTATAAAGCCGCTCTACCCCATACACCCAATTGCCTTCATCCCGGTACATATATCGGTTCAGATACGGCCCAAAATATAAGGACACTACGGCAACCAGCAGAAAGAAGACGATCCAATACCGCTTATATTTATTTGTCATACAGAAAATCGCTCATCAACTTGCGTTTTAAGATATAATCCAGCAGATAATCGGCGATTATTTTATTGCCCAAAGCGGTATAGTGGCATTCATCAAAATATATATCTCCGGTCACATCTTCAAAGATATTCTTTAAACTAATCGTATGGGCGTTGTAATAGCCGTCCAACTCCAGTACCTTCTTCTCTCCCAGGGGGTACATCTGCTGCATCATCTCCACATAATTTTCACCGGCCCCATATGAGCCCCATTTTTGTTTCTCTTTCGGGGTAAGCTGTTTTTTGCCGAAATAAATAATCGGCTGATAAGCAATAATGAGCTTAACCCCCTTTCCGTTACAGACATTTGCCATGTATTTATGATAGTTCTGATAATAATTGAGCGCCTCCGGCCTGAACCTGCATACCATGGCGCGCTTAAGCTGCAACTGCTTTTCTTTTTGCTTAAAAATAGCATTCTCCAGAAAGCGGTAAACAATGCTGGTACGCAACAGGTCATTGATTATGGCTTTAGGGTTGAACTTAACCGATCTTTTAGTTATAGCCAGTTCGGAACCTTTGTCTGCATATCCGCTGTATATGGGATTAAAGTCCGGGTTGACCGCATATACCAGATCGTTGCGGGCATCGAATACGATTACCATGTCCGGTTCACAATCCAGTACCCTATATATAAGCAGCCCCAGCTCATTCCAGGAGGCGTAATAGGGCACGCCGGCATTTATCACCTCTATGTTTTTATCAGGGTAAAGCTGCTTAAACCGCTGTTCCATAAAATAGGTGATATGCTCATCCTGCCTGGCGCTTAGCCAGCCCAGTGCGGTGGAACCGCCTAACAGGAAGATTCTGTAAGTTCCCGACGGCTTAGGGATGGCGATATCCCTTGGATAACGAAAACCGAGGGAATTGGTCTTTAAATCCCACACCGGAAAGGTTTTGTCCAGGTTGCGCCTCAGGGCATAGCCAATCATAGGCTCTTCATAACTGATCAAATCCTCCTCATACAATTGGCTGGGTTTGTACTTCTCCTTTATCCAGAAGATGGCCCGACCCGGCAACTCAATTATCAGGATAGCTCCCACCAATACCACGCATATATATATGGCGGAGAAGACAATCTTTTTGGCGCCGACTGCCAGCTTAATAAGCGCCAGGCTTAAGCACAGGTAAGCCAATTGGCAGATAATAACCCCAATAGCTACGCTGTTTAAGCTTACCCCCAGGGCGATAGCCAGCAAAATCGGTATTAGAAGCCACAAGGCGTGTTTGACGGAGAAGCGGGGCCAGGCCCCCTCCAGGTTTTCCTGGTGGGTTGATGCTATCCTAAAAAGGAGTATCGTCGCCAAGGCATCGAGCGAAAACAGGGCGATGATAATATAAGACAAAACGGTGCTGAAATCGGAACCGTAATCATAGAGCAATCTGCTGAAGCCGGAGTCTATAAACAAAAGAGGGGCGGTGATTGCAAAAAAGATCAGAAGAGAAATTAGACTGTTTCTGAGTTTTTTAGATTTGTGTTGGAAGTCGCTACTAACTGACATCTTGTTTTATCTCTGTTTTTCTAGCCAAAACCGACATCTCTCCCGCATAAGCGTAAAATAATGCCTGGCCGATGCTATTGTTTAATAAAATTTTATCCAGTAACTTAATAATAGGGGTAACTATCGGCACCCTATGAATCTTCAGTTGTGAACTAATGTAAATATAGTTAAAAGCTTTTACCGCAGGATAAACATCTAAGACTTCGAATGACTTTTCTTTGAGAAAGCGAGAAATTGTGCCTGGCGAAAAATAATAAAGATGCTCCTGGTTAAAATGATTCCAGTGCCTTCGCATGATCTTTGCCGAAAGACTTTCCAGATTGGGAGTTACAATCATCAGTAATCCGCCCGGCTTTATAATCCTCATTACTTCCGTTAGAAATGAAGCTGGATCAGTTACATGTTCCAGCAAATCCGACATAACCACTACCTCAAAAAAACCATCTTCAAATTTAGCTGCCTCTAAAGCACCATTATATATTTTCTGCCCAAGAGTCTGCTGTGCAATCTTGGCTGCATATGTCGACAGTTCAACCCCATAAACATCCCAATTGCTTTCTCTGGCCGCCTCTAAGAAGAATCCCATCGCACAGCCAATATCCAGAATTTTCCCTGAACCCACATATTTCCGAAGGTGTTCCAATTCCCTCCTAAAGGTAGCCATCTTAATTGATCTAACCAACTCCAGGTTTTTAGGTTCCTGTATTCCCCAAGCCAGATAGTAGTCCTCGCTATATAGCTTTTTGATAGCTTCCTCATCAGGAAAGGGGGACAAAAATGTCAGCCCACAGCTGCCACACTTTACAATATTTAAATCTGCTTTGCTATAAAGTGGCTTGATGGAAGTTGAATGGCATAGATTGCAATTAGTGTTTAGCAACATAAGAATTAAGCTTTTCTTCTACTTTCATTTGGACCTCCCGGGGGGTTATGGATTTAACACAAATATTGTCACCCTCACAGGTAGGCGATTTAGCATTATATACACTCAAACATGGACTGCAATAGGGCCCCTTATAAAAGGTCAGGTGGTTTTCACCAATCGCACCATATAGCTTCGGTGTTTCCGGTCCAAAAAAGGAAATTGTGGGTGTGCCCAGAGCAGCAGCCATATGTAATGGGCCGCTATCGTTGGTAATAAAGAGTATAGATCGTTCTAATAGCGCCAACATAGCTTCTAACTGTAATTCTCCAGCCAGATTAATGATGTTGTCGTTTTGGTTGTGTATCTTTTCAAATATTTGATGAACATAGGCCTTCTCTTTGGGTGAACCGGTGAGGATGAAGCTGATTTGCGGGAATTTAGCGGCAATGTTTTCTATTAAATAAACAAAATTTTCAGCCGGCCATCTCCGCTCATAGGCCATTTCGCTTGCATTAACGTTGACTGAAACCAAGGGACAATTTCCAGCGACGTTATGGGTGGCTAAAGACGACGCCAAGGCTTTTCGCCCACCTTCCGGCACCGCTATTTTATTTATTTTTATATCACCGGTGCTTGCCCCTAATACCTGGGCAAAGTTAAAAAATATTTCAGTTATGTGCTTGTAGTGGTTATAATAAATGTGATGGGTTAACAAATCTCCCCGCCACATGGAACGCAGATAAAAGCCGGCTCTTATTTTAGCGCCGGTCATATAAACGACTAAGGTTGAAAACTTTGAAAAAAATTCCAGATCAATGGCTATGTCAATATGTTTCTTACGTAAATAAACTAATCTGACTATAAGGTCTTTAGTGAACGAAAAGAAAGAATCAGTCCTAAGCGTTAGTACTTCATCGGCTACATTAAGCAGTTTTAAAAAATCGTAGTTGGAAGTGAATGTGAGAAATATTATTTTGGCTTCAGGGTACTTCGATTTTAAGGCATTAAGCATAGGAGTGGCCAGCAAAATGCTCCCCATCCCAAAGTATTTGGTAATAAGTATTTGTTTAGTATCCAGCTCAGAAGTATTGTTAATTTCAGGTAATCCCAAGAGTTTGCGGAACAGTCCCTTGAGTTTTTCATAGATGTCCAGAAACAGGCATAAAACATGGCCAACTTTCTGGTCAATAAATTTCATGCGTTCAATTTGCATAACGTTTTATAAAAAAATCAGGCTGGAATTAGGCATAAGTCGGTATAGCAAGAAGTGCCTTTTTGTACTTTTACTATTTAGATACATATTTTTCCTTAATTATTCACCAACTTAATTATTTTTTGCATCTCTTTATATCATAAGTATATCTGACTTGGCAAATCTTTATAAATCTTATTCACGCCCGGTCCTGCCTTTATGTTGTAATATTTGATAAATTTTGATATTTTATCATAGACTTCTGTTTTCGTAGATTGGGATAGTTTATTTAGCTGAATATTTAGGTCATAATCAAAAAATGAAGAATAAATATATTAGAAGGATAACCCTGGCCGCTATAATCTTTCTTGCCTTTTCTATCCGATTTCCGGGTATCTTCTGGGGGTATAATTTGTTTGGGGATGGACAACATTATGTTCTTGAGCCAGACGAAAGACACCACCCGACCATAGCCGCATAATTTTTTGAAGGAATGGATTATAGCCAGTATTATGTAAGGGGGCTAGGCAATCAGATCGCTGTTATTTGGGGACTGGGAAAATTCTTAAATAGTTCACTGGAGCTTAAGCCTCAATACCTGTATGCCATTGGCCGGTTATTGACCCTGCTTTATGGTCTGGCTACTATTTATCTGCTTTACTTCCTTTCGCTTGAGTTATTTAAAGATTATGCAGTCTCGCTGTTAGCAAGCCTGTTTTTGGCTCTATCCTGGATACATGTGGCTTATAGTCATATCGGGGTGGCGGATATATCCTGCCTGTTTTGGGTATACGCTGCTCTTTACTCGATTTTACTTTATGTGGACCGGGAGGATGATCTCTATCTGGTGTTGGCTTCTATTGCCGGCGGCTTTGCAATCGGGACTAAATTTAGTGTGTACATTGTGCTTCCACTCATTTTTATCGTCATTGGCTCTCGCCGTAAACTCTACCACAGCCTTTTGATTTTATTCGTTCTAATGGGCAGCTTCGAATTAATCAACGCTTTTTCTTATACCCCCGAAAGCTTTTTTAACACCCGTTATATGATGCTTACTGACAGCTTTGCCGGGGTTGAAGCCAATAAACTTATTAATTTACCGGTTTATACGTTGTTACTCTTGTCTTCAATGGGATTGCCGATATTTTTACTCTCTTTGCGGGGAATATTCAGCTTGCTTAAAACCGCAAAATTGAGAAATATTCATTTTAAAGACATTTTAACCAATAAATATGTGCTGATTACTGCCCCGATCTTGCTGCATTTCTACATGATTTGCAGGCTGGTGGTTAATCTGACCCGCTATCTGTTGCCTTTGATTCCATTATTGGCCATGTTTGCTGCTTATGGTTTGGTTAAGTTGTTTGATAGAAGGTCATTCCCAAGGGTATTTAAGGGGATTGTAGCCGCAATTATTGTCTACCAATTGCTCCAGATAGTTTCACTGGAGAAGGGGGCCGTAATTGATACCCGTAAATTAATGGGGGAATGGATGGAGGAGAACATTAGCCCCAATAAAATCATTTCCACCGGCCCTCTAGAGGATTATAGTATAGTCCCCTCTATCTATAAAACCACTACAAAGTTTGATGCCAACTATATAGCCCTGCATTCCTCTTTTTACTCCAGGTATCTTACCGGTGTGTCAGGCTTTAAGGATACTTACCCCAAATCCTGTGATGAGATTTTTCACTGTCGCGGTGGGGAGAAAACGCGGCAATTTATCCAGAACTTGTTTCAAGGCAAAACCAATTATGTTTTATTGAAGAAATTTGAGCTTAATTTCATAACCCCGGAAATGCTGCTGCTGAAATACCTGTTCGGCCCGCGGGTAGACGGTTATGGTTCTTACACCGGGGATATGGCAATTTTTGGTAAACAGGCAGTAGTCAAAAATTAATTCTCCGGCTTTAGCTTTTAACCCAGGCAATTCGCAGAAAAACCAATGTCTGTTTTTGGAAAACCTGCTCATACTTGATTTCCCACTATAAATTTGCTATTATATTAAGCGGTAAGGCTATGCTGAAACGTGGCCGGAAAGCCGCAGGGGAGGTTATTATGAGGTGGGCCTGGTTATTAATGGCGGTTTGGCTTTTATATCTTAGCGGCTGTTCATATCTGCCGCAACGCAGAAGAAGAAGTTATGAGCAAGACGATTATGAACAGATAAAACAGGAGCGGATTGAAGGCCATAAGCGAGATCTGAAACGACTGCGGCTTAATGAGCCTAGTCAGCTTTTTTGATTCTGGATTCTTCTCCCCGAATGGCCAGCGGTGTCCGGGAGATGGGGCCATACCATACCTCTCCAAGTTCATCCTCATCCTGAAGGTCGTGGATTGAATCGTCAATTGTATCCTCATCTGTAGTACCCCACCAATTATGCTCAGCTTTAACATCCGAATTTCCGCTGATAAGAACATTATATTCCCGATTATTGGAAATATTATTACCCAACAAGCTGGCTTCATGGTCGATTTCCAGCCCTATCTCGTTATCCGAGAGGTCATTACCCTCAATGTTAAGTGTTTCTCCATCTGAGGAAAGAATCCCGGCCTGCCGGTTAGAGCGGATGCGGCTATCCTGAATAATAGCTAACTCGGTACTATCTAATTGAATGCCCAAACGATTGCCCTGAATCCGGTTATGGTCGATTAAAATCCGTGACCCCTGATCCAAAATACCCTGTTCCCCATTGTAGTTGATGGTGTTATCCCGTAAGCTAAATTCGGCCAGCGCGCTTTTTACCCCCTGTTGCCCATTACCGCTTAACAAGTTACCGGAAATGGTGCCCCGCATGATTTCACAACTGATGCCTACGGTAGCATTAGAAGCAATCCGGTTATCCAGCAGCACCACCGAACCCGATTTATCGATCATGATTCCCTGGTTATTGTTTACTATTATGTTTTCTTTAGCCATTATATCGCTCTGGTGTATTTCCACCCCGGCTTTGCGATTGTATTTAATCGTATTCTCCTGTAAATTGGCGGCTGAACTTTCCTGGCAATCAATGCCCGCCTGCTGATTATACCGGATTTCATTTTGTCCTGTATTTATGCTGGACTTTTTGAAGGACAAGCCATCCCCGGCATTGTGTTGGATGAGATTATCCCATATATACGCTCCGCATTCTTCACCGGAAATGCCATGCCGGCGGTTGTAGCTGATTTCATTGGCCTCTATGGTAACCGAGGCGCCTTGTTTAATCCTGATAGCATCCCGGTTTTTTAGAATATGATTGTTGGATATTATTAGCTTGGAATTCTGGCTGGACACCCCGGCCAAACCATTATTGATAATTTGATTGTTCTTTATAATACTCAACGCTGAATCTTTAAGTTGTATACCTTCTCCGTTGCCGTATATTTGGTTATCAATGACCATAACCGGGGAAGAGCGTATCCGGAGACCTACCCGTTGATTGCCTGCTATTCGATTACCCCGTAGATCCAACTCCGATGATAAGCAGGATATGCCCAACTCAGAGTTATCCTGCACCAGGTTATCAATAAAGCTCAGTTTTGATTCCAGAAAGCGCACTCCCCAACGATTGCCACTAAACTCGTTTCCCTTTATATAACCTTCCACCTGCCGGGTACGCATACCATGGATCAGATTATTACGGAAGCGGTTGCCGGTGGCCACCAACTGAGAATCACGTATATCCATACCCCAATAGTTATTCTCAAATAGATTGTCTTTAAGCAGCATATCCACCTCCCGACAGCGGAGGCCACTGTAATTGCTGACAATACGGTTGTCGATCAACTCCGCCTGCATCTCTTGAAAATAAACAGCCCGCAGGTTATGGGATATGGTATTATGTTTTAGCAGCAAGTTACTGAAATGGCTGTGAATTCCTTGACGAGCGTAGCTGATTTGGCAGTATTCAATGATATTTACCCAGTTATCGCTCAAGATTAGATGAATGCCGTCCCAATCGCCGCTCCGCTGGTTTTCTTCAGCCGAAGTAAATATAATCGGTTGCTCCCTGGTTCCCCGGGCAATCAGTCGACCCTGGAGTTGGAGGGCATGTTCTCCCAGCCCGTCAGCATTGGTATCACGCCGGGTAAACAATACCCGGGTGCCGGGCTTAATGGTTAACGTAGCCTCCTCCGCCACCTTTATAATCCCGTTTACTACCACTTGCCCTTCCCAGGTAGTATCCTGGGAGATGAATTTACTCTTGATCTTGGTAGATTTCGGCTGAGGAGGAGTAGCTGCCCAAACCGTATGCCCAATCAACAGCAGCAGGCCGGTAAGAATTAATGGCCGCTTAAGGGTTATTTGAGTTAAGGTCTTGCGGACTGAGATAGAAATCATTTTCATTATGCTGAATTTGGTTAGTGGTCCATATATATTCTTCCCCCCCGAAGATACCATAACGATTGCCCTCTATTATATTTTTTTCAAACCAGGGGGTAGCCCCGGTACCCCAGAAGATACCGGCCTGCTGATTATCAAATATATGATTAGCCATGATTTTGGGGGCCGATCCATTCCAGCAGGCAATACCCACCTCACCGGCGGAGATTTCATTCTGCTGAATTTGGGGGAAGGATCCCAACTGGCAGATAATACCGTATTTGTTCTGTATGAGCTTATTTTGCTCAATTTTGGGAGAAGCGTTAATGCAATAGATAGCTGTCTGGGCAAATTCAATTTTGACATGCTTGATTACTGTGGAATCGACTCCATCCAGAATGATTCCCGCCCAATCTTCCATCTGAGGCTGTTCCTCGGCTGAAGTAAATAATATAGGCTGTTCCGGGGTACCTTCGGCTAACAGCGTGCCTTGAATAATGAGTTCGGTACTGGTAAATATAAAGCGGGGATCAATGCGGGTGTTGCTACTCTTTTTAAACTTGATCACCGTGCCTGGCGCAATGCTCAGGGTTACGCCGGATAGAACTATTACATCCCCGGTTATTTCCAACTGTCCCTGCCACAACATATCCTGAGTTATGGCTCCCTTTACCACCTGAGCCACCGGCCGGGGCTTAAATGCAGCACATCCAACTAAGCATAACAAGCATATACTGATTGAAATTCGGATAGTTTTTCTCATAACACCGGCAATGATTCAACCCAAAAAAATTAATCGGATTAATTTTTGAAAGATGGGAGTTATTATACAGGAAAGCGCCGGAAAAGTATTTATTTATTTTTTGATTTTAGTTTCAGGCAATTGATTTTATGTGAATTGTCGAGCTATCATTTTGTTTTTACTACTTATAGCTACTCCGTAGCGCCGGCATTCTTAAGCCACATTATTATTATGTTCTGGTTTTGCCATGACGCCAAAGTCAGCGCCGTCTCACCCCTTTTATCTCTTGCATTTATATCCGCCCCCGCATCCAACAGGGACAGCACAATATCGAGTTTACCATCCCAGGCCGCAACCATTAAAGGTGTCCAGCCGATTCTATCCCTGGTGTTTATATCAATTCCCGCATCCAGCAACGCCTGCACAATATTGATATTTCCTTCTCGTAAAGCCAGCATTAAGGCTGTATCCCCATTATGGGCTTTAGCCTTCAAATCCGCCCCGGCAGCCAGCAACGCTTGTACGATTTCGCTGTTATTTCTTACTATGGCAAACATCAAAGCCGTCCAACCATCATCATCTGCTGTATTTACATCGAGACCCTGGGTCAGCAATGCTTTTACGATATCGGGGTTATCTTCCTTTATGGCCAATATCAAGGCTGCTTGAGCGGTCTCATCTTTAGCATCCACCTTTGCTCCGGCAGCCAGCAACGCCTGGATTATCTGGGTATTGCCCCCCTGTATGGCTAACATTAAAGGGGTTTGATCCCCCCTGTTTTTAGCATTTATCCTGGCGCCCTTATAGAGTAGTATGCTTACTATGTCCTGGTGGTTGTTGGTTATGGCCCACATCAAGGCTGTCCAGCCGGCATCGCTTTTTGCATTAACGGTGGCGCCCTTATCCAACAGAATTTTCACTATAGCTTCATGACCATTAACGGCGGCCCACATCAAGGCCGTCTTGCCCGCCATGTCTTTGGCATCTATCCTGGCGCCGCTTCTCAATAAGGCTAGTACGGTATTGGTATTACCCCTTCTTACCGCAGCCAGTAAGTCCGAATTAATGTCGTCCGCCCGGGCTGGAAGGGCAATAATCAGCAACAGCATAAAAACTGTGATTCGAAAACGTAGCATTGCTTTTGGCGCTTCCTCGAATTTGCCCGCTGGGTTTTCTGTTCATATTAAATTATGGACACCTTATGTCTAACAAGCTAATTGTCAGGCAAAGTCCGACATACTCCTGGCTGGTTTAAGTTTAATTCATGCGCCTGTTCAATGCCCGATAAGCTACCGGCAAGCTTACCAGAGTACCGGCTACCACCAACTTACCCAGCAACCCCAGTTTAAGCATAAACAGGGCCATCAGTAATAAAGGAATCAGGCATATCCTTACCAATAATTTCAATCCGTCCCGCTCAGCGATATAATCAGCCAGCGGTTGACTATGTCCATAGTAAAACTCAACGAATTTACGGCCCCAGCTATTGGTCAATAAATATTGGTCACGGAACAGACAGAGCAGTCTTACCTGGCGCGCCATTGGCGTGCCAAAGGCAGCGGTGGCGATAAAGCAACCGCCGTTTCCGCCTGATGATGAGGCCGGAGCAACGCTTGTATCGTCACCGGGGTTCTCCGGTGCGACACCCCCACCCCCGGCAAATACATATTCATCTGCCCCAATATCATAGTCGGTATCCTGGGGTCGAATATTACCATCTATATCGTCAACTACTATCCCTGCGGCCGGAGTAGTTCCGCTGTTAATGCAGGATGAGGTCTCCTGCAAATGGTAATCTCCGGCAGCCTCATCTACAAATATGGGGTCAGCATCTATATTACCCAGACCCGGATAACCTCCCGCTACATCGGAATAAGTGATATTCAGGGATGAGTCCTTTACGTATAGCTCGCTGCCGTTATCCCAGAGAATGGTGTTGGTTACGGTCGGAGTGGAGGCGTCGGTACAACTGATTCCGTCTCCACTATGAATAGCGGTGTTATTTATAATAGTATTGTTTATAAGCGCCGGGGCAGAGGAAACACAAGCCACCCCGCCGCCGAAATCAGCGCTATTGCTGAAGATAATGTTATTGATAATGGTGGGGGATGAATTATTAAGCGCCACAATCCCGCCGCCGAAGGTATAGCTGCCGATGTCGCTGCCGCTTCCATTTCTGATTATAAATCCATCCAGTATCGTATTCGGCCCCTCGCCGGGATTAAAGGTAACCACCGCCCCGGCTCCACCGCCATCTATGATAGTATTGTATCCCGAACCCCGCAGCGTAATTTTATTTCCACTGAAAATTATATTTTCGGTATATATGCCCGCCGCCACCAGCACGGTGTCTCCACAGCCGGCAACATCAATAGCGGCTTGTATCCCTGGTTGATCATCAGGCACCACAATGGTGGTTGGAGCAGGAAAGTCCTCATCTATTCCGTTGTCGCAGTCATTGTCCAGCCCATCGCATAGTTCCGGGGCGCCGGAATATATAAAACTGTTGGTATCATCGCAATCGGTACTATCCGATACATAGCCTGAAGGTGCAGCACAAGCCTGGGTGGTAATAGCCGGATCGCCGAATAAGTCCCCGTCGCTGTCGAGATAATAGGTGTACAGGGGACAACTGGTAAAGCTCCACACCGGGCCGGAGGTAATGCCGCAATCATTGTTGGCCACTACTCGCCAGTAATATTGAGTGCTGCCGTCCAAGGAACTCGGTAGCACGCAACTGCTGAGCGGGGTATTATCACATACCAGCATGGCCGGCGGGGAATTAGTATCCAGATATACATCGTACGAATTGGCCTGCGCCGAATCAGCCCAATCAAGCGCCGGATTTATCGGCGCACTGGGTTCTAAATCTGTCGGATAAGGATTAACCGGATCGTCCGCCGGCCCGTCACAGGTGGTAAAGCTCCACACCAAACCGGAGGTAATGCCGCAATCATTGTTGGCCACCACCTGCCAGTAATAGGTGACGCCGCCGATTAAAGGCGCCGGTGGGGTGCAACTGCTGACCGGGGTATCATCACATATCAGCGTAGCAGGGGCGGAGTTTGTGTCCAGATACACATCATAGCTAAGCGCCTTGAAGCTGTCGCTCCAATCCAGGCTGGTCTGAGATGTTATGCCGACACTGTCAAGCGCCGGAGTCGGATTAATGGGCTTTTCCGGCAGCCGGCAGGTGGTGAATGACCACTCCGGGCTGCTCACAGTTCCACAAACGCTATCGGATACCACCTGCCAGTAATAAGTGTTGTTATCGGTTAGTCTGGCCAGGCCACAGCTACTGATGGCCGTATCAGCACACGACAGCTTGGTGATCGGCGGAGAAACCTTGTCGAAATAGACCGTATATGAACCATATGGCCGGGCATCGTTCCAGTCCAGCCCCCCGGGTTCTAAGGCTACCTCGGTGGTCTCATCCGCCGGATAGGGCTTGTTGGGAATATCGGTGAATACCGGCGCAAACCGGACGGCTAATCCATCACCCAAGCTAGTGATGTCAGTATTACACAAGTATTGTAGGGCTTCGGCGGCGTTCTGCTGGATACCTACCGTGGCGCTGGCTCCTTTATCATAAAGCACATCACCGAAATACACATCCGAATACAGCAGTGAAATTTCGTTGGTTCCCTCGTAGAGGATAGCCTCAAAGGTAACATCGCCGGTACTAGGATTATCAGGGGGAAAGTGGGGCACCCCGGACCACTCCACCACCAGCCTGCGGTTGGGAGCGCTGCCCATGATGTCCCAATATATCTCCGCCGTAGGCACAGCGCCGGGATTTAAATCATCCCACATGGCGGCAATAAAGGGAATGCTCACCGTACTATCCGGCAGGCACTGGTTGTCATAATTTTTGCCGAAGGGATCATCGGCAAAATAGAGCTGACCGTTGGAGCCTACCGCCACCTGATTATAGTTCTGGCCATAGAACTGAAACTCAAAGGGAATATTGCGGTAAGTATACACATTATCATCATCCAGTTTGAGCCTGGTTCCCGTGGCGCTGATCTCTTCCCAGGAATAAAGTACGGTATCGGAATTAACAATGCTATTCTCCATGGTGTAACAACCGGGTTCGACAGTGAACGATCGCTGGTTGCTGGCGCCGTCGGCAGCGGTGCTGACTATAACGTTGCCGGTGACCGCTCCCACGGGCACGGTGCAATCAATCTGGGAATTGCTCCAATAGCTGACGGGGGCTGTTTTTCCATTGTAGAAGATGACCTGACTGTCGCCCTGGATATCGCCGAATTGATTGCCCAGGATGGTTACCGGCTGGCCCACAAAGCCGCTATTGGGATTAAGCGAAAACACATAAAGCCCGGAAACCGCATCCGCCAAAGCCTTAAGGGCATTTATACGCCCACTGGTCAATACCTTGCCCGCAATATCCGGCGGTTGGTCGATCGCCGCCAACACCCGGGTCTTAACATCCATGAAGCTGCTCCCCGTCCCATATTGAGCCAATATCAAACCTACCAGACCGGCCACATGCGGGGCGGCCATTGAGGTGCCGCTCTTGTAAGCGTACGCACCCCCCGGTATAGTGCTGTATATATCTACTCCGGGTGCGGCCACGTCGACCGAGGTGGCCCCGTAATTGGAAAAGCCGGCCAATTTATCATCATCATCGGTAGCCGCCACCGCAATAATGTTATTGCTGTCAAAACTGGCTGGATAGAAGGGGGATGCGTCGTTGTCAGAGCCATTATTACCGGCAGCCGCAATAAACAGGATGTTCGCACTGCCGGCGGCCTCGATCGCATCTTTTAAGGCCTGATCAAACCCGCCCCCGCCCCAACTGTTACTCATTACATTCGCCCCCATGGTAATCGCATAGTCTATACAGGCAATGGCATCATCGGTATAGCCGCTGCCGCCTGAACTCAAAAATTTCAAGGCCATGATGCTTACATTCCAGTTTACCCCCACTACCCCAATACCGTTATTACCGACCCCGCCAATGGTACCGGCAGTGTGAGTCCCGTGACTATTGTCATCCATGGGATCGCCGCTGTCGTCTATGGCGTTGATGCCGTGGACATCATCGGCGTAACCGTTGCCGTCGTTGTCTAACCCATCACCGGGTATCTCCCCCGAATTGACCCACATGTTTGCCGCCAGGTCCTCATGATTATAGTCCACCCCGGTATCAATTACGGCTACCACCACCCCGCTGTTTCCCGTATTTATCCCCCAGGCTTCAGCCGCATCTATATCCGCATCTACCGTACCGCCGGTCTGCCCGGTATTATGCATACCCCATAATTTGCTGAAATTTACGTCATCGGGGAAAGTGGTATGATATATATAGTTAAGTCCGGCATATTCCACATGGGGATCCTGTTGGTATTTTGAAAGGGCCGCTAAAATATCCGTACCCGGCTTAAACTTTAGTTTATATATTCTAAGCAGCGCCTGGCGGCTTTGACTGGCTTTGGCAGACAGCGCCCGGGCGGGTTTTACTCCCGTTTTCAGGATGCGCCTCATTTCTATAACGCCATAACTACGGTTTAAGCCATCCAGCGAGGCCAGGTTGGTGAGCACCTGGTTGGCTGCATCGGTAGTAATTGATGCATTACTATCTGCCGCCTGGGTTAATTTCACTATGAGCTCATCAGTTGCATACTTAACTTCCCGCTGCTTTAAGGCAGCCGGCTGCCCGGCAGTATCGGCAATAACCGGAAACAGCAGCAGTAAGAGCATCACTGACGTCGATATTTTGTTTAGCTTCGGTATGTTTTTATATACTATTCTCACAATAGCGTTTCCTTTTGGCTGTAATTTATAGCGGGTGGCTCATCACTCTTTATCCATAAACAATTTCGCCATTCTCGGTGAGCTGATGACATCCCTAAGGCTGTAATTAGGCGGGCCATCAGAAATTATGTGATAGGTGAGGTTCAGCTCATGCTGCTCACGGGACAATCCCAATTTTATACTCGGTTCATTACTGATTTGCCGGTATATATCATAAGCTCCGGCTACACTGTTTATATTTAAGGAGCTACCGTTAACGCTGTTAATCATATCTCCGGCCTTTAAGCCCAATTCCTTTATCACTCCATCGGATTTAATATCTTTTAGCTTCAGTCCCTTGATACTCATGGAATTAAACTGGGGCCTGATACTTATTTCGCTTACCAATTGAAAGAGGTAAGCGGTATCTTTTATTAAACTATTCGGGGTAATCAGCCATTCCCGTTCAGCTATTCTCTTATAACCCTTGGCTTTTAAAACCGCTATATCCGCCAGATCACCCAATTCACCGGATATTGAAAGCCTTTTTTCTACCCCCTCTTTTTCTAAGGTTATGCCTTGTTCCTCAATTTTTTTTATCCTGGCCCCGTATGGAGTAGCCGCCCCCAGGGGGTATAATTTTTGTCTGGAGGTCAGTCTGTTTTCAATTATTGCTTTATTTTTCAGAGGGTTATACCCTGAAGTGATAACCCCCACCAGTTTCAGATAGCCAAAGAAAACCTTTGGGATCGGTTCTTCGCCGGCGGTATTGTCTTTTGCGAGCGGGTGATTTGAGCGGGGTGAAGCTGCTTTTTCTGTGGTAGGTTCAGGCTGGCCGGCTGCCGGAATTACGGCCGGCCGGCCCGGTTGAGGGATAACCATTTTGGCCGGGGCTTTATCTATAACACTTTGGGGAAGCCTTGAGGCAGATTTGCCGGTAGCGCCGATTTTAGCGGGATTTTCAGTATGTGTGTGGTATAAGAAGAAAAAGAGAGCCCCAGCTATTAAAAGTAACCCCGCCACCCCCCACCGTGCTTTTCGCATTTTTCTTACTCCTTATTCGAAGGAGAAGTCTTTTCAATAAAAACCTCTATCATCTATATAGCCGAATGTCAATAAAAAAAATTATTTATTAACCAATTAACAAACAAACACCTTTTCAGATATTGTTGTGCAAAATATGTGCCGGAATTGGATTAAGTCCATCTGCCTGCCGGCTGCTTGCATTAGCCTGCTGATTATTTTATAATGTGCCTGCGTTGGAAGTTAATAGTGTTTATATTTCGAACACAGACCATAGTTGTTTTGAACCAGGTGCTTTTTAAGCTAACCACTTTTTAGCTAAAATGGAGAAATATGGAACAGATTTTAGAGGCTGCTTTGGCGGAGGCGATAAGCTGTTGTCAGAAAACGGGGCTCATTCGGGTAAAATCACCCCAAAAAATAGTGGTTCAACCCCCGACTGACAGCAAGCTTAAGTCCCCCGGCGATCTGTCAACTAATATTGCGCTGGAGCTGGCCTCCCAGGCGAGACAACCGCCTCGTCAAATTGCCCAGGCTATCGTAGACCATTTGCATCTGGATAATGCTTTGATAGCTAAAGTTGAACTGGCCGGGCCTGGTTTCATCAACTTTCATGTGCAACAGGCCTGGTGGTATCAAACCCTGTTTAAGATTGAGGAACAAAAAACCCGATATGGCGACCTGGATTTGGGCGGCGGCGAGCGGGTACAGGTTGAATTTGTGAGTGCCAATCCCACCGGCCCGTTACATATTGGGCATGGCCGCGGGGCGGCGGTGGGGGATGTGCTGGCCAATATATTACAAAAGGCCGGTTACGATGTACAACGCGAATACTACATAAATGACGCCGGTAATCAGATGTCAATGCTGGGCCGCTCTGTATTGGCCCGCTACCGACAGTTGTCAGGTCAGCAGGTCTCATTTCCGGATAAGGGCTATCAGGGGGATTATATTAAAGATATCGCCCAACAGATTATAAATGAAGAAGGCGATAAGCTGTCAGCTAAACCGGAAGCTGAGGCCATAGCTTATTGCACCGGCTTCGCCTCCCGGAAAATACTGGCCGGTATAAAAGATGTTTTGAAGGACTTTGGGGTGAGCTTTGATAGTTGGTTCAGTGAACAGAGCCTGTATGACCAGGGGCTGGTAGAGCAAGCCATCCAAACCCTGAAAAACAGGGAATATATTGAGGAGCGGGAGGGGGCGCTGTGGCTCAAGTCATCTGCGTTGGGGGATGATAAGGATCGGGTGGTGTGGCGTTCCAATGGCGAACCCACTTATCTGGCCGCTGATATTGCCTATCATCAGCATAAATACCGGCGGGGATTCAAAAAAGTAATCGATATCTGGGGAGCCGACCATCATGGTTATATAAACCGCTTAAAGGCCGCAATATCCGCCTTGGGACAAGACCCCCAATCATTTAATGTCTTATTAGTACAATTGGTAAGCCTGGTGCGGAAAGGGGTGCCGGTGGCCATGTCGACCCGCCAGGGTGAATTCACTACCTTAATTGAAGTATTGGATGAGGTGGGGGTTGATGCCGCCCGTTTCTTTTTCTTAACCCGACGCTGCGACAGCCAACTGGAATTCGATTTAGAACTGGCCAAGCAGCAATCTGCCGAAAATCCGGTTTATTATGTACAATATGCTCACGCTCGTATTTGCAGTATCATTCGCCAGGCCCAACAAGCTGGGATTACCTTACCCACCGTCCATGAAGTGGATTTAGAGTTATTAAAACTCACCGCTGAAATAGAGCTGATTAAAAAGCTGGCTGAATTTCCAGCGCTGCTTAAGGGAAGCGCCCTAGCCTCAGAACCCCATCGGTTGACCTTTTATGTGCTCGATTTAGCCGGCCGCTTCCATAAGTATTATCACCGCCAGCGGGTAATTACCGGGCATGAGGGAGAAACTGCCGCTCGCCTGGCGCTGGTAAACTCGATTAAAACTGTGCTGGGGATTGTGCTTAATCTTTTAGGCATTAACGCCCCGGAGCAGATGTAAGATTATATCGGATGGAGTAGGATATTGGGGAAAAAACGCTCAGCGGCTGGATCTCAAAAAAGCAACACGTCGTTCAGCCTGAATAAAATCCAGTTGTTTTTGCTTGCCGCTGGCGCTTTGCTTACCTGTGGGTTGTGCTTCAGCCTGGGGCTTTTGCTGGGCTATCAATTATCCGGCGTGTCGCTGAGCAAGCAACTACCATCAAAAGAAGATATTGCTTCATTGGTGGAGAAGAGCCGGGAAAGCAGCTTCTATGAAACCCTGCCGGATCCCCCCAGAAAATCAATCAGGAAAAAACCTGTTGCTATAGCAAAACCTGAAACAACAAAAGGTTATATGGTTCAGGTAGCCGCTTTTAAAAATAAAAAGTCAGCCTACAGCCTGCGGGATGAGCTTAAAGAAAAGGGCTATCCAGCCCATGTTTCCAAAAACAGCCAGGGGAATAACCTATGGTATCGGGTGAGATTGGGTGAATATGCTTCCCGGCAAAAAGCCCAACAGATCACCGCCCAGCTTAAGAAAAACACTAAACTGGAACCCTTTATTTCCCGGTAAAGCGAACGGTTATAAGCTGAATTGCCTGCAGACCCTGAGCCTACCGAAAAGCTTAAGGGTGCCTTAATGTTCACCTTTCAGCGGGAAATTTTCATGGGCTGCTTCGCTATCAAAATCCATCTCATCGGATTCGGTGGGAGAAGCCTCTGCCGTATGGCATTTATCGCAGGTGGCCTGATTCGGTACTTTCAGCCCCTTATATATTAAATCTATTTTCTTATAGAAATGCCTTTCCTTAGCCATTACCTTCCAGTAACGCCCGCCCGGCCCATGACAGGCCTCGCAGGTGACTCCTGCCAGATCAGGGGTTTCCTGATAGCTGGTGAAACCACCCGGCTCGCCATATCCAGTGGCGTGACACTTTAAACAATCCGCTTCTACGGTATAATCCTTATTGGGGTCCAGCACGGCATCCTTTTTAGCGTCAGCCCCTACGCCCGGCAAGAGTACGTTAAAGGCGCCGGAGTTCATCGCCCCGTCTTTCCATGACTTATATTCTTTATCATGACACCCCTTACACCTTTTATATCCCAGATATGGCGGTGTTTTGGCATAAGCAGGGGCTACCGAAAGCCAGCATACCCCGGTAAATATTACGGTTAATGTAAGGCACAGATAGCTTGTCTTGGCAATTCTCTTCATACTTTCCCCCTTATATAATCTTTAGTGATTTGATTGCGATTGATAGATTGTCAACTTAATAAGTTTAATTAATTAGATTAACAATAATATTAATAAAAAATTTTGCCGGTTTTGTCAAGTTATTTATTAAGTTTTTGTGGTAATCTAGTAAAAATGTCACCATAGGGGGTATGGAGACAATCACATTGAGCGGTAAGGAATTAAACGGGTTGCCGGTAGATGTACGGTTAAGGAGGCGGCAGGGGGCTTTTCGCCCCTGGGCCTGTGGTTTAAACGTCAACGGGTGTTTTGCCTTAAATACTCAGCTATGCTGAAAAACGATAATACAGTAAGACTGAAGCCAAAGAGGAGGAACAGTTATGTTGCGTATATTAATTATAGTTTTTTTAGTATCATCAGTGATTGGCTTACCAGCCTGTTGCGGTATACCCTTTTATAGGACAATAGAATTTGACCAAACCGATACCGGGCGGGCTTTGCCGGAAACAATAGTGACTGAAGGGGGCGCCACCCCTGTGGGCGGAAGCAGGAGCTACACCAAAAATATATACCGCAACAGGAACAAGCCCGAAAACAGGTACAATAGCCAACTCACCTGTTTAGCCTGGCCGGAGACGGTTTTAAGCAGGCAGTAGGTGATGAAACCCAGCGCAATCCCCTCGGTAATGCTGAAGGTTACCGGCATAAAGATCAGGGTGATAAAGGCCGGAATGGCCTCGCTGTAATCATCCCAGGCAATTTTGCGCATAGTCTTCATCATTATACAGCCGATAATAATCAACGCCGGGGCGATTACCGGATATAATATTACCCCATTAGCCGCCGCATAGCCGCCGCCAATCATTTTCACCAGCGGATAACAAAACAAGGCTGCCAGCATTAGCAATGCAGTTATTACATTAGCCAATCCGGTACGCCCGCCGGCTGATATGCCGGCCGCACTCTCAATATAACTGGTTACGGTGGAAGTGCCCAACATCGCTCCGGTTACCGTACCCACCGCATCAGATAATAATGCCTGCCTGGCCCGCGGCAGTTTACCCTGACGCATGAAGCCGCCTTCTTCACTCACGGCAATCAGAGTGCCCACTGTATCGAATAAATCCAGAAAAAAGAAAATAAAGATTACGGTGAAGAATTCCGGTTTGATAAATAAGTCTAAAATATTCAGTTTAAATAAGGTGGGTTTGATGGAGGGGGGCAGGCTGATAAAACCTTGGTATTTGACTACCCCCAACGGCAGCCCCAGTAAAGTAGTAATGATGATACCCCACATAATGGCGCCCTTAACCTCCAGGGTGAGCAGTACCGAAATACACATCACCCCGAACAGGGACAATAGCACCGGCTTGCTGGTGAGATCCCCTAAACCTAACAGTACCACCGGTTTATCCACCACCAGCACCGCCCATTCAAGCCCCACCAGGGCGATTAAAAGCCCAATTCCGACCGCTATGGCATAACGCAGGGATTCGGGTATCGCTTCAATCAGTTTTTCCCGAAAGCCAAAGGAGGATACAGCAATAAAAATGGCGCCGGAGACAAATATCGCTCCCAGGGCCACCGGCCAGGTATAACCCAAACCCCCGTTTGAAACACTACCGCAAACCGTATAGGCAAAATAAATATTATGCCCCATGGCCGGCGCCAGGGCGATAGGATAATTGGCATATAGCCCCATTAACAGCGTAGCCAGTGCGCTGGCCACGCAGGTGGCCACCATCACCGCCCCGAAATCCATACCACAAGCCGAAAGCACCGCCGGTTGGACAAAAATTATATAGCACATGGTCATGAAGCTGGTCACTCCGGCCATAATCTCGGTGGAAATATCGCTACCGTTTTCTTTGAGTTTGAACAACTGCTCCAACTGCATTTGCATATATCTCCGAATTAAGCTAAAAGGCTGCTTGAAACTCATCGAACTAGTTGAAAAACCACTAAATTTATCTAATTTATAGCATAAGTCGGCGGGGTTAGTCAAGCAAAAGGGGCCATAGTCCCCTTTAATCAAAGCAGGCTATGCCTGCTCAATTACACAATAAGCAGCGAATGGTTTTATCTTTTGGCGTGAAAATTGTACGGAGCAAAAATGGCGTGTGTTACCTCATGCCCTAAAGTCTCGAAGTTCATCTCTTCGACATAGATGGTATTGGTATAAGGATCGAAAAAGCCGTACACGTAATGATCCATCGGCTTTTGTGCCTGGTGTAAGCGCTCCCGATACAGTTTATTTATGGTTTCAATATCAGTAAATACTACATTCAACTGCGCCAGGTTATGCTCATGATAATAGGGCTTGGAGGCACATCCTGAAAAGAGTGTTATTAAAAGTAGACCTCCGAAGCTCCATTTCTGCCGGGCAGACATTTAATCCGCACTCCCTGACCTGAAAAGGCCAAAGTCTGGGGGAAAGAACACTGTCCCCTTAAATGTTAGCCTATAGTATTTATTATGGCAATACACGGCGGCCATAAAGTGACATATCAAATACGTTATCAGCCAATACTTATCAAAAAAATTGGGCCTGCGATTTTAAGCTTATAGGGAGTAAACTAAAGGCAGGAAAAAAAGGATTATTGTTTTTTGGGGATATAAAGCACGCCTGCATAACGCTTATTGACCCTGGGAACCAAGCTGGCCAAGATTTTTTCAGTTGCGCTGCATAATAACGAAACCAGGTTTCTTTTATTGTTTATAAACTCGCCATTTCCACATTGGGGGCAGATGGTTGTTTCTTCAGTCCTGTGCCAGCGGTTTCCCAGGTGTTGTTTGATAAACAATAAGGTATTGTTATGGTAGTTCCTTTTTCCCACAAAAAAGACGTATTTAACCGGCAGATAATCGGGGAAAAACCTTGTCAGCGACGGCTTGTTTTTGAAAGATCTAACATGATGCCAAACATGCGATATAAGTCCACATTTATTACATTTAACAAAACCGCTTTTTAGGTTCTCGCGGTATGGTACGGTAATTAGAATGTATTTTTTACTAACCCTTTGTATCTCTTCCAGGGCGTTTCTGAAAATTTCAGCCGGTAAATGTTCCAGTACCTCTGTCAATAATACCAGATCAAAACAGCTCGGCTTAAACGCCAAGGCATTGATATTCATACAGGATTTAGCCGGACTTATATTTTTTAAAGGAGCAAAAACAAAATCTGTGCCCACCACCCGGTATTTGGAAGCCAGCAAATTTGTAATCCGGCCATCCCCACAGCCGATGTCCAAAATAGAATCGATATTTTCGGGTATAAGCGATAAGGTGACTTGAATTCTGGCCAGCTCTTTTTCTTTTAAAGGCGCCGCCGCTTTTCCACAGCTTTCCTGGTAATAATCTTTTATATAACTCAAGCCTTGTGCCCTGCCACTATATTTTAGGGTATCTTGAAAAATTGCTCTCCTCACCGATTGACGGCGTTGTTGTTAGTTTAAAATATCAATTTCCCGGCGCGCCAGTTCCAAGCATATGCCGTAATTTACGCCGCAGGTCTATGGCTGTGTTGAGCAACTGTAACTCAACATATGATAGATAGCCCAGGCAAAAACCCAATGTTCGCCGAAAGCCGCTGTCGAAGTTGATAGTTTTACCCTGACGCTTCACCGCAATCAGGCGGCCGATGACCTCAGTCGAGCATATCTGATGGTCCGCCCCGATAGAATTATCCCCCCGGGTAAGATAGCTTTGTTGCCCGGCTTGTCGCCAGCCGGCAATTATACGATGCAATATAAAACCGTTTGCTTGTTTAAGCAGCACAATTTCTCCCCGCTGCGGCTGCCTGCGGGGCGGCACCTCCAACACCACCCGCTCGCCATCGCGTAATTGCGGCCACATGCTGCACCCCTGAACAGTCAAACTAACCCGGTTATTATCCACGCTTATGGTTTACCTTACGAAAAAGCCACCGGGGAACCCAGCTTTTCCGGCCGATTGCAGGGCTGGGATGCTCCCCGGGGAGATTTGCAACAAGAATGTGGATTAGGCATGGTAAACACCTTTTTTCCCTCTAGTTGTGGCTTATCGTACTTTTTCTTGTGCTTATTCATGGGCACCCCTCAAAGTAAGTTCTTTAGTATACAATTCCTTAAAAATCCTGGCCTGCCGGCAGGCTATCCGGCTGGGGCCCAACAGGTCTCCATCTTCCAACAAAGCCAGTCCCGGACAGCGGGCGCAGTAATGGAGCAGCTTGCAATTACGGCAACCGGAAATATCCTCCGGCCGCAGGGAGCGAATAAGTTCCAGGGTTGGCGCCTCGCGCCAGATTTTCATAAACCGCTGCCGGCGCACATTACCTGCCGGAAGCAGCAGTTGTAAACAGGGAGTGACGTCTCCGTATGGGTTAATACTACAGGTGCTGAGTCCTGCGGAGCACAGCTCAGGCATTTGCTGCCCATCGAAATCAAGCGCCGGATTAACCCGCTTATCACCAAGCACCTCCGCCAACTCAGCATCCGCCAGGCGCCCGGCGGTCGGCCCCAGTGAACCGTCATTGGCCGGTACCAAGATTGGATCCAACTGGGGGATGGCTCCCAGCTCAGCCGCCAGTCTCAAGATGGATGGATACGCCTTCTTGTTCTCCCGCATTATCACATGTTTCAAAAATACAGTCAATCCAGCCTGACGCAGCCGGCGGATGGCTTTTAGTGAGCGCTCGAAGGAGCCGGGGAGCCGGGTTATCCGGTCATGTGTTTCCGGGGTTACCCCATACAGGCTCACCCCTACCGCCAGGACGTTAAGCTCAACCAGGCGGCGCGCGGCAGCCTCATCCACCAACAGGCCGTTGGTAAATATTTGAAGGGCAAAATTGCGTTCGATAGCGGCCTGAACCAGCTTCCAGAAATCAGGCCGTAACATGGCCTCGCCACCGGTATAGGTTAAATACAGGCAACCGGCCAGCGCCAGCTCATCCAGCAGCTTCAGCCACTCATCGGTGGTTAACTCCGGCCGCTGTTCTTCCTCACCCGGTACCACATAACAGTGTATACAGCGTTGGTTACAGCGGTAGGTAAGTTCTGCCGCCACCGTCAGTGGAATACAATTATTTTCAGCATAAGCCGCCAACCGATCTTCCGGGTTATTCATGTTTTGGCCTTTTCTCCCCCGGACCCGGCTTCGGCATATACTCCGATTAATCCCTTTTCCGCCAATTGAGCGGCAAATTCCTGCACATCATGCTCTAACACCTGACGTTCCACCTCAAACTCATCAAACAATATGGCTACAATCCCGCTCAAGCTCCGGCTACCGTCAGCCAGTTCCCAGAAGCGGGCCGCCACCGGGTTCATTGGATAGAGCATATTGTCCCGAGGGTTAATTACCACCGCCTGATCCCCTATTATTCGCCAGGCAAGCCGCTCTTCACGCAGGATATAACTATCCGACCATCTCATCCAGCACCCCCCAGTTATCTGTTGTCCAATCAAATACCAGCCCCTGACTGACTGCCGTCTGCACCACTCCCCAGGTCAAATCCATGATTTTCTCAAAATTGGCTCGATCCCCCCCGGCAGGGCAGATCACATTCGCTAACAGGCCGAGAAAGGCTTCCATCGGTTCCAATAGCCCGCATTTTTCAGGGTTAAGCAGTACTAATCGGTGTAGCGGCGCACTTATCCGGGGCGAACCGGGCGTCGCTTCCAGCTCTCCCCAAAAAGGGGTACTCAGGATATAAAATCGCTCCTGTCGCCTGACAACGCAAACCGTCTCATCATTAAGCAGCTCACCATCCCGCAGGCTCCGGGAAATACTGCTCTTGCCGCTGCCTGATGCGCCGCAGAACAGCCAGCCAGCTCCTTTACGTTGCAATCCGGCGGCATGCAGTATAAGTCCTGAATGTCTGGGCAGGAGGATTATAAACAAGGCCCTTAAAGCAGAATCCAATGTATTTGGATTGGCATCAAGCCGCAGCCGGCCGGTAGCGGTTCTCAGATCAGCCTCTCCTTGTATATCAAATCCAGCCAGCAAAGCCCGCTTTTCCTCCAGCCAAATACGCTGGACACCCAACTCCTCAGTTGAAAAACCCTTAATTTCCAGGCCGGGCTCAACATTTACCAGCAGCCGGAAATCCGGCTGCCGGACAGTCCAAAAGCCGGCGAATCTTTCCAGGATATTGCCCGCACCCCAGGTTGGCGGCAGTTCAATTTCTATGCAAACATTGCCGATGCTTAATCTTAACATAAAATATTCATTATAAAATGTCGCCGGTAAAAACTAAGGCTCAAACTGTATCAGGTTACGTTTACGCAGCCAAGTGCGCTCTTTGAGTCTACTGCCGGTAAAAGCCGCCGCCAGCCTGAAGCGATCGATCAACAGGAGTTTAAAAAACAAACAAGCATAAGTACCGGTAAAAAGCAGCTCCTTACGCCAGACATACTCACTTATCAGGCGTTCCCGCCACCCAACCCCTCTGTCGGGCAGATACTTCAAAACCTGATGGTCGCACAGCTTGCCAGTTATAAATAGACAATAACCCAAGGCCCGTTTGCAGCCGATAGCTTCAGCGGCTTGCCATAGTTGTTCTTTATCCAGCACAGCTTGATGCTTTCGTAAAAGTAAAGCAAAATCCAGAAACCAGATTAATCTGGACATAAGGCCGTGGGAACCAATATGCATGGCAAGATGCAATATATCGTCCGCCGGCGACAGAGCCAGTGTCGCCTGCCGGCCATATTTTGTCCAACGGGCCCGCTGCCAGACCTCGGACATAGCCGGCTTCACCCGCCGGGGATGACTCAATCCCCAATGAAGCTCTAAGGAAAGGTCGGCCCGGGGCAGATAATAATGGCCGTGAAAATGCTCACTTAGAAATACAGCCTCGCCCAGGGTGGCCTCCGGTTGGTAGCCCAGCTCAGCCAGCAACTGCCGGGCCAGCCCCTGCGCCTTTCTTTCAATCAGTATATCAACATCTGCAAAGGTTCGCAAACCCGGCTCAGGATAAAGCTCCTCTGTCCAGCGGATGCCTTTCAAGGGGATTACCTTTACCCCCGCACCCTTAAAATACTCCAGCAGCCGGGCTGTTTCTTCAGCATAGCTCAACTGGCGATATATTGCCTGAAAATAACTACTTTCCAACTCCCTTGCCACCCCGACCGGTAACTCCGCCAACACTGGCTTAAGCTGGTGCCGGAGCAAGGGCGATAAACCCTGGTAATCGGCCAGCCCCAACACTAACCCCCAATCCAACCCGGTCGGCAACTGCGTTATAAGTTCGGCCCTGGTTACCGAATGCAAAAGATTACAGAAAAACCCATATTCAGCTTGATACTTCATCAGCCCTCCAGCCACTGGCGACCAGCCCGGCCAGCACAAAACAGAGAACCGCATTAGCCGGGATATGGAACTGAAACTCCACCAGGCTATGCAGCGCTAAAGCCAGCACTCCCCCCATAGCCCCCCAACGCAAGCCCCAATTACGGTCAGTCTGGTTTTGCAGATACCACAAACTGCGGCGGAAAAAGGTTACCACACCATAACCAGCCAGCAACAGCCCTCCCCCTCCCAACTCGACGCTCAGTTGCAAAAGATCGTTATGGGTATAGTCCAGTAAATGGTCTAAGCCGGCCGGCCGATACCCCGGAGCTACCAGCGGGAAGCTTCCCGGGCCGCTGCCCAGGTATGGATGTTCAAAAAATATCCGGCCGGCGATTCCCCAAAGCTTTACCCGCAGGGCCAACCCCAGCCAGCCGCGGGTTATCTCCCGCCCGGCTTCCCCCAACAGGTAGTCGGCCATCGGCTGCCAGAGCAGTATAGCCAAAACAGAGAACATCGCCGCCGCAGTGAAAAACAGCATTACCCCCCGGCGGTAACCACCCGCCAGATACCTCAGGCATAGCCCCAGAACCCCCAGCGAAACCATCAAACTTATCCAGCCCGCCTTGGAGAACGAAAAGAAAAGAGCCACTCCCTGCAAGGCCAAGAGGTAACTAAACAGCAGGCGCTTACCGAAATCCTCGGTGGCGATGCAGAATCCCAGCGTCAGGGGTATGAGCATAACCAGCAAGCCGGCAAAATGATTTTTATTAACGTAGCTGGCCGAAAGCGCCGGACTGCTCCACCAGGCGTGTCCCAACACCCCGGCATACTGTAATAAACCCAAGCCGGATAATCCGGTACCTACAGCAATCACTACGATTGCCAGGCGCCGCAACCAAGCGCTTTTGCCGAATAAATTAACCGCTGCCAGGAAAGCCACCGCATAAATGCTCCATTCAGCGAGGGCGGTAAAGCCGGCCTGCCGATACACCGATTTGAAACTCAGGCCGACTGCCAGCAGAAAAAACAACCCCAGGGGAACCTCCAACCCGGTTCGCCGCAATTTCAGCTTACCCTCAATTACCATAGCCGCTATCCAACTGCCAGCTATAACCAAGGCCAGTATTCTGGCGAATAACACTCCGGCGGGGGTTACTCCACCCAGAAAAAGCGGCAGCCCGGCTACTAACAAAATCAACCCCCAGCGAGCCAGTCCCTTTAACGTTCCGGTCAACGGCACCCTGCTCATGAATTATCCCTCCGGCCGGCGCCAAGCTGCATAAAAACACTAATCAAAAGTATTATCAACAACCCCTGGGCCAGAACTATCAGACAGCCGTAACTCGTCAATTTCCCCAATAGCAGCGAATTAATCCCCAAGATAAGCGTAAACAGATAAATACACAGCACGGCCTGGCGTTTACTCATACCAAGCGCCACCAAACGATGGGATAGATGGCGCTTGTCTCCGACAAACACCGGCCGCCGCTCCCTTAAGCGTATATAAATCACTGAAAATGTATCAAACAGCGGCACACTTAACACCAAAAGGGGCAGCGCTATCGGAAAAAGCGTAGGGCTGTCATTGGTAACGTATGATTCAAGTACGGTGAGAACCCCCAGTAAAAAACCGATAACCAGACTCCCGCCATCGCCCAGAAAAATAGTCGGGTGTGGAAAATTGTAAGGATAGAAACCCAGAATCGAACCCAACAGCGCTATCAGAATCAGCGTCATGAAAAACTGTCCCTGCTGATATGCCACTACAAAGAATATCACCGAGGCCAATATGGCCACTCCGCTGCTCAAACCATCCATATTATCCAATAAATTAAACGAGTTGCTAATTCCGACAATCCACAGCACAGTCCCCACATTGTTCAACCACGGATAAGGAAATATCCCGATAACTATGCCATTCATCACCAGCGCTTCCGCCATAACAAACTGCACCGCAAACTTTAATCGGAAACTAAAACCTACCCCTACTATATCGTCCAGGACTCCCAAACCGAAAATTACCAGCGCCGTCAGCATAATAAGCGCCAACTTCGGCCACAAGTCAACCGCCAGCAAGTACTGTCCATTCAGCTTCGGTAAATATTCAAGAAACAGTTTGCTTCTCCCAAGCCACAAAAACAGAAGATAATTCCCCAGAACCGCTATCGTAAAGGACAGGAACACGGCTCCACCCCCTAATAAAGGAATAGCTTCCCGGTGTATTTTGCGAGGCCCTGGTTTATCCAACACGCCAAAACGCCTGGCCAACCGCTTCATCAGCGGCACCAAGGCCAAAGACAAACCACAGGTCAGGCTAAACAGATAAAGATATACCAGCAGCCTGCTTTTTTCCATAATACCTCATGTGTGTCAAGTAATACTCCGCTACCAACTGGATCATGGTATTAATATTGACCCGGGGTTTAAACCCCATCAATTTATTTAGTTTACTGATATCCGGCACCCGGCGGCGCATATCCTCAAACCCCTCCTGGTATGCCTCATCATAACTCAGCTTAATTATGGGAGAGTCGCTGTTAGTTAAACGTTTGACCCGCTGTGCCAGTTCGAGAATGGTGATCTCTCCTATCCCGCCCACATTAAACACCTGGCCTACCGCGGCCTCGGTATCTATCAAACCCATAATTGCCTGCACTACATCCTGGACATAGGTAAATGTTCTTGACTGTTGCCCGTCGCCATATACTGTAATCGGTTTTCCGCTCAGCGCCTGACTTACAAAGGTAGGCAGCACCATACCATAAGCCCCGGTTTGACGTGGGCCGACTGTATTAAAGAAGCGCATAATCACTACCGGCAGGCCATAATCCTTATGATAGGCTAACGCCAGAAACTCATCCAACGCCTTGGAACAGGCGTAACTCCAGCGTGATTTAGTGGTATTTCCAAGCACCAGATCACTATCTTCAGTAAAGGGTATTTTACTGTTCTTGCCGTAAACCTCGGAAGAAGAAGCAAGTAATACCTTCTGTTTACTGTTGGCGGCCAGATTCAGCAATATTTCGGTACCCCGGACATTGGTAAGGATAGTGTTCACCGGCTGCTGCACAATCAGCTTCACCCCTACCGCCGCCGCCAGATGTACTACCACCTGGCTGCGCTCTATCAGGCGCCCCATTAACCTTTCATTAAATATAGAATCACAGATAAATTCAAATCCCAGTTCAGGCTGAAGGTGGTTGAGGTTATCAAGCGACCCGGTCGATAAATTATCCAGCACACAGACCTCATCCCCCCGGCCAATCAACGCCTCGGCCAAATGAGATCCTATAAATCCAGCCCCTCCGGTAATCAAAATTTTCATAGTCCGGTTCCTTTATGGTGAACTCGTAAAAAGTCAAAAATTGGATGGCAAAGTAAAAGGCTCCAGCTACAAGGCGCACTTACAGGTGCGCCGCAGTGACTGAGGATGCCGCGCAACACCGCAGATGGACTTTTTAGGAAGCCATCCTTTATGATGAATATTTATTCCTCCACTAACCTACGGTATAAGTTATTTATATCTTCAGTTAATCTACCTATTGTAAGCCCCCGGACAAACTGACGTCCCTGCCGGGCTAATCGGGTGGCTTGTCCGGGATTCCCCAGCAACCAGGCTATCCCCCGGGCCAGCCCGGCTGCATTTCGGGGATGAACCAGCACTCCCCTTTGCGCCACCCCAAAGCCTTCAGCCCGCCAACTGGGCTTTCCCAGGAGGTCCTCAACGCCGCCCACATTGGTGGCAATTACCGGACGAGCGGCCGCCAGGGCTTCAATCAAGGTTACCGGAGTACCCTCATTGTTTGAAGTCAGCACCACCACGTCCAGGTTTGAATACACGTGTTTCATTGTTCGCTGCCAACCGGTAAAGACCACCTGTCGGCCCAGCCCCAGCCGGTTTGTTTCAGCTTCCAGGCTTGAGCGCAGCTCCCCGTCTCCCACTATCAAAAAGCGCAACTGCCGACCGTTGGCCTCGACCAAACGTCGGGCTGCCTCAAGGAACAAGTGATGGTTTTTTACGGTTGTCAGTCGCCCGATTATTCCCACTAATACTTCTCCGGGTCGGGCGGAACACTGTCGGCGGAACTCGCTGTTTTTACTGTTGTTTTCCAGGAACGGGGTTAGCGGAAGCCCCAACGGAAGTACCCTGAACTGCCTGGGTTGTCCGACCCGATAATATTTACAGATTTCCTGGCGCTGACTCTGGCTTACGGTTACTAAAAGATCGGTGCCCCGGGCCAGCAGACGTTCAATCCACAGATATAATGTGGTTTTAAGCGGGCCAAAGTAACCTGAAAAAACATGCCCATGATAAGTGTGCACCAACCTTACCTGCCGCCCTTTAACTTTAGCCAGCCGGCGGTAAATGATCCCGGCCAGTCGGCCTAAGGCGCCGGCCTTGGCGGTATGCGTATGGATTATATGGGGTTTAAAGCGCAGCATAAGCCGGAGGATGTGGTAGCAGGCAACCGCATCTTGTAGTGGGCGGATACGCCTGCCCAGACATGGAATATTTAAGGGTTCGACGCCGGCCGCTTCAGACAAATACCCCATATCACCCTCTGCGTCTGATACCGTACCGGTAGCCAATATCGAATAAAAGCCATTCCGATTAAGCGCCTGCGTGAGCAGAATAGCCTGAATAGCCGGGCCACCGATGTTCAACCTGGCAATCAGCCGCAACACTCGTATTTTTTCCGCTTCAGGCATTTACCCCAGCTCCATTTCGGAGTACCTGCTCATAAACCGCCTCTGTATGATGCACCATACGCGGTATAGAAAACTCTTCTTTTACCCGCTGCCGGCCAAGTGCCCCCAACTGCCGACCGAAAGCCGGATTATCCAGCAGTCTCTTAACTGCATCGGCTAAGCCCCGGCTGTCCCCGGGCGCTACCAGAAGTCCCGTCTGCTGATGCAGTACAAGTTCGGGAATGGCCCGCGCCCGGCTGGCCACTATCGGTAAGCCACAGGCCATAGCTTCCAGAATTGCCAGCCCGAAGCCTTCGTTATAAGAAGGAAAAACAAATATATCCGCTGCCTGAAGCAAGCTTGACACATCTGGCCGGAAGCCTAAGAAACGGACTGATTTATTAATTCCCAAAGTACGCGCCCGTAATTTCAGTTCCTCTTCCAGCGGGCCGTCTCCTACCAGCCACAATTCAACCTGGTAGTCATCTCGCTGTAGTTCTGTCATGGCCTCCAACAGGCGCCCCTGATCCTTAAATGGTATGAGCCGGCCTACATTGATGAGCACTTTGGTGGCTGATGGTATTGCAAACTGTTTACGAATGCCGGCACCGCCATTCTTTTTTAATCCGGCCGGCTCCAACCCATAATGGATTAACTCCATTTTCCCATCGGGTATACCCTCCACCTCAAGGTAGAATTCTTTTATTGCGCGAGAGATAGTGATGACTCGTGCGGCCCGGTTAGCGGCTAAGCGGTCGACCGGGCCGACTATTCCCCGGCGGAATTCATTACAGGCATGCTTGCTGGAAATCAGTTTTGCGCCAGCCATCCGGGCGGCTAAAGCGCCATACAGATCGGCATGTACCAGGTGTGTATGCACCAGATCGTATTTTTCCCGACAGATAAAACGATATAGCCGTATGACTAAGCCCGGCGAGATATTCCGGGCTATATTCAGCCGGGCAGTACCTACCCCGGCGGATTCCAGCCGGGCCAGATATTCATCCATCGGTTTTTCAGGCTCGGTCAACGCCAGGAAGTCGACCGTATACTTCGACCGGTCTAAGCGTGGCAACAGCGCCAACAAGTGGTTTTCCGAACCGCAGATGCCGGTTATCTTTTGAATATGTAACAGCTTAATCATAAACTTATACCCGTTTATACTGCTTTATCAGGCTGCATCTCCAGCCAGCCGATGGCCGCCAGCAAGCCTATATAGATCCAACTGATGCTCACGATTGAGTAAGTATCACCACGTACCAGCAGCACACCGTACATATTCTGGAATGTCCGGACAATCATAAACAGCCAGATGGCTAAACATAGGTTCTGAATAAAAGGGTCCGTCGCTTTCCGCCACAGCCGGAAAGCTGAAAAGATAGCCGATACCCAAAAAGCCACAAACGCCAGCAAACCCAACAGCCCGGTATCATTGAGAAATTGCAGATAGGTGTTTCTGGCCGTCATCATACCCTTTATGTACCAAAGCCTGCTCTGCAAAGGGTTTCCATGATAAGCGTAGCTATAGAAATATTCATTCAAGGTAGCCCAGCCGCTACCTAATAAATATTTACCTTGCAGCTTGTATATCCGCAGGCTGTCCCGCCAGACATCGGGCGCCTGCTTAACGGACTGCACGCTTGTCCAGGGAGTAATACGCTCTTGAGAGCTAAATAATTGATTGATGTCTTCTAAACGCTGATTGAAGTGTTTTGATAGGACTACCCCTAATAATAATACTGAAAGTCCCAACAGAATTAGTTGCTTGAATCCCGGTTGCAGCTTGCCGAAAAGACAGAACCCAATACTAAAATAGAGCAGGAGGAGTAATCCACTGCGGGCCTGGGCCTGTAAGACGGCCACCCCCACCAGCGCCAGTCCCAGCACCCCCCAGCGTCGGTTAGACTTTATAAGTGTCAGGCTTAATAAAATAAACGGTAAAAAAGATCCCAGCATTATACCTAAATTTTCCGGGGTGAACTGCAGCCCGCCAACCCGATAACTGGCCCTGAAGCGATTAATATAGCTGTGACCAATAAAATCGTAGATGTAGATTATCCAATTCTTCCGCCCTAAGTGATAGAGAATGCTGTCCAACACCCCAAAACCGGCATGTAATATACAGATAGCAGATAAAAACATAACCAGCCGCCGCAAGTCCCGCTTATTATCGACCACTCCGGGAATACATAGACATATCAGGGAAAAACTCCAGAAACGTATGAAAGATACTGTTGAAGCTGTAAACACACGACCGTCGAAAGTAAAATAAACCCTTATTAAGGAGATAATTCCTATTAAGAAAAAAAGGCCCAGATACTTCAAAAACGGCGCCCGTAAATTAAACGGTCTGCGGTTTTGTAATATACCCTCAACCACTAAGCCCAAAGCGGTCAGTGGAATTAATATGTCCACAATCCGCAAGGATTTTCCAGCAAACGCAATTACTTCCCTGGCCGGAATGGTCATAAGCAAAAGGCTTATATACACCAGGCTGCGCCAGGAAAGTCGGACCAGTAAAAAAGCCAGCCAGAAGAAGGTAAGCATGACAAAAGCCGATTTATAGCTTCCATCCGCCAACTGGAAACCTATAAAAGCTGAAAGCAAAAAGGAGGCGGCCAGCAAGACAAGCGCCCGATTATCCGGCGCATATGCCGGCGGGGAATCAGCTTCCCGCATGAGAAATCTCCTCCAGGAAATCCGCTAAGTGTCGGGTTAATACCTGGCAATCATAATCCGCTATAGCCGCTGCATTTCTTTCAAAGCCCGGACCGGCATGGCTTATCCGGCGACAAAACTCGATGATTGTCCGGGCCAATCGTGCCTCATCAGCATCACACACCAACCCGGCGCCGGTTTTGTTGATTATTTGCCAACTCCATGACCCAGGTGAGGCCATAGCCAGGATAGGACGACCCATCCCCAGATATTCGAAAATCTTACCGGGGATCACCCAGCGATCCAACTCCGGGATACACCCGTTAATAAGCAACAAACCATCGGAGAGGCTTTGGTACTCCAGGCTTTGTCGATGGCTGACCCGGCCGATAATTTGTACTATATCCGCTAATCCCAAAGCTGCTAACAGGCGGCGGCTCGATTCGGGAAAACTTCCCACAAACCTCAATTTTAAGCGGCCGGCTAACCCCGGCGCCTGTTTTATGGCCCGGCTCAACCCTCGCAGGAAGGCATCGGGTCGACGGGCATATGTTTCTCCACAAGCGCCGGTCAGATTTCCACAATAGGTCAGGGTCAGCCGGCCATTTCGATGCTGCGACTTAATTTCTTTAAAAGCTCCGATTATATCCCGGTCGAATCCATTGCTGATAAATTTAAACTTTGCAGCGGGTATCCCATATCGGTCAATAAAATACTCCGCCAGCAGGGGGGAATATACGCTTATCCCATCCGCCCGGCGAATCACTGCCGCTTCTATACGCGCTTCAATTGACTGCCTTAGCGGATGCCGCTGGTCGAATTTAGGGTTTGCCGTCCAGGGATCACGGAAATCAGCCAGCCAGGCGATACCAGTACTGCGTTTCACCGCCAGACCAATAACATGTACTGAAAATCGGGGGGCTGAGGTCAAAATTGCTTGGCAGCCGGCATCTTTTATTAGTTGTTTGGCGGCCGACAAGGATTGCGGCAACCAGCCGATAACCCTGTCCGGCAGAAAATATCGTCCCATTTTTCTTAAAATAAAATTCCGGGCGGCATCTTTAGGGCTCAGATGATCAGCGTACCGTGGAAGCCAGGCCGTAGTACGCACCACTTCTATTCCTGCGGGAATCTCACTTAAATCTTCCTGGGCACTATCGTTGTAGTGACATATATCAGGCGCCAGCACCACCGGCTCCCAGCCATAAGCCGGTAAATTGCGCACAAAACCTATCAGCCGCCGGGCGCCTGAACTGGTGCGGGGCGGAAAAGAATGGGCTATAATCAGCAAACGTTTCACCCTTGGCTCCCAACAGTCATTAAGGTTTTTATTTCAGCCCAGTCGGTAATCCCGCTTAAATGGCTAAAGCTTAAATAGCACA